>JBBRXW010000135.1:0-6075 GCA_038238295.1 Flavobacteriales bacterium
AAGCCAAATTCGTTGCAGAAGAAGTTGTTCCGGAAGCGGCTAAATTGCTTGGAGCTGTTGGAGCAGTTGTATCTGCAACAGCTGCCAGAATGTTGATGGTATAATCCTCCACTTGTCCGTAAGAGAACGCTTCGCAGGAAGTTGGAATTCCATTATATTTCATCGAAACTCTCATTCTTGTTGTGCCAAGCGTAGCCGTGGCTGGAATGGTGAAGGTTCCTGATACAGGCGTTGTTTTAGAGGCTGCTTTAGTCCAAACAGTTTCACCGGCATCGGTGAATATGCCATTTTGATTGTAATCGATAAAAACAGCATAACCTTCGGAATAAACGGTGCTTGTCCATGCCGGAGTAATCGTTATTGTATTCGCCGTAGATCGTGTAGCATTTGAAGTCAATGCAGTAAAGTTTTCATAACCAGCAGTTCCAGTAGAAGTATTGTTAATCGTTCCGAAAACCACCTTTCCGATTCTTTCGTCAGTAGTACTGTTTCCTTGTGAAGTACAATAGGCTAATGAGGCTGCTAAAGTAGTAACACTAACTGTATTGCTGGACGCAGAAGCATTTCCTGCAGCATCTTTAGCAATTACATTAAAGGTATAGGTTGTTGATGCTGTCAAACCGCTTATAGTTGTAGAAGTCGCAGCAACATTCGTTTGGAAAGCGCCGTTTTGGTAGACATCATAACTGGTTACCGCAACGTTATCCGTTGAAGCTATCCAAGCTAAATTCGTTGAAGAAGACGTTGTACCTGAAGCAGCCAGATTGGTTGGAGCCGAAGGAGCTGTAGTATCAGGAGTTAATGTAGTTACTGTGGCAGTATTGCTTGCAGCAGAACTATTTCCGGCAGCATCTTTGGCCTGAACATAGTACGAATAAGCAGTTCCAGAAGTCAATCCGGTCACGGCATAAGAAGTTGAAGCTGTAGTTGCTCTGAATATACCATTTTGGTAAACATCATAACCCGTAACTCCAACGTTGTCTGTTGAAGCTGTCCAAGTTAAATTGGTTGAAGTTGGTGTAGTTCCAGAAGCAGCCAAACTAGTCGGAGCTGATGGGGCTGTAGTATCTGCAGGTACTGCTAAGGTTGTCGCACTAGCCGTGTTGCTGTCAGCAGAAATGTTACCTGCAGCATCTCTGGCACGTACTGTAAAAGTATAGGTTGTAGAAGCGGTTAATCCTGTCACAGCATACGAAGTTGTTGCCACTGTAGCTTTAAATACACCACCTTGGTAAACATCATATCCGGTTACTGCAACATTATCCGTTGAAGCAGTCCATGATAAATTCGTTGTAGTTTGTGTCGTTCCCGAAGCGGTCAAGCCTGTTGGTACCGATGGCGCCACAGTATCTGTTGAACTTGCAGTGATGGTAAAGTTGGTATTCGAAACATCAAAGAAGATGTGGTTCGTTCCTTTTATCATGATTCTGTTCGTGGTTCCGGCAGTATTCGGAATAGTTACCGCTTCAGTACCGTCATTTGGGGTAGCTGCTAACAAAGTCGACCAGCTTGTTCCTCCATTTGTCGATAATAAGATATCCACGTTAGCGCAGTTTACTCCGTTGGCAGTGGTTCCTGCGACCGCCCAAGTAATCGTTTGTGTGCTTCCGCCAACATACGATACCGCAGAGTTTGGTGCAGTAACAGAAAATGGTCCGGCAGTAGCATTCACAGTAACAATCATATCATCACTGTTGTTGGCAGCTCCACTGGCTCTGTTATCACGAACCGTTACTCTAAAGTTTTGCGTTCTTGCAACAGAAGACAAAGCTTCCACAGTAAGTTCGGTTCCTGCAGTTGTTGTTGCTCCGGCTAATACAGAAGACATTTTTGGAAAATAACGTGTTGGTGAGGTTGTGGGATTGTATGATCTGTAATTCACACCGCTAGTTTTTGTAGCGCTTGGCGCCGTTGCATTCGTTTGTGAATCCATTTGCTCCCAATCGAAAGTAAGAGCATCGCCATTCGCATCTGTGCCAGCTCCCGTCAACATAAAAGGAGTGCTTTTTGGAATCGTATAATCTAAACCAGCACTTGCTGTTGGAATTGAATTCCCAGTTGCCGTGTTCACGGAACAGGTTTTAGCTTTAATATTATTAGTCACTTGCTGAATGCTTATCGCGTGGAAATAAGGATCGGAATGCGGCTGAACATCCAAAGAGGTAATACCAGCATACCCCATAATTGTTGATCCGCTTCCAGGTTCCATCTGAACACCTGTTCCTTCATTACTGTGTGTAAAGGTATGATTGGCTCCAAATTGGTGGCCCATTTCGTGTGCAACATAATCGATATCGAAATTATCTCCGGATGGGATACCATCAGCAGGAGATGTAAATCCACTTCCTTTACTTCCATTGGTACAAATACAACCAATACATCCCGCATTTCCACCGCCTCCGGAAGCGCCGAATAAATGTCCGATATCATAATTTGCTTCTCCAATAACAGAAGTTAAAGTAGATTGTAATTCAGAATTCCATGCTCCGCCAGCACCCGTAGCCGCTGCTGAATAAGGATCGGTTGAGGCATTGGTATAAATAACTAAATCTGTATTGGCAATTAAGTTCATGTGTGCGCCGAAATCTTTTTCAAAAACGCCATTCACTCGTGTCATCGTATTGTTGATTGCTGCCAAAGCCAAAGCTTTAGTTCCACCAAAATAAACCGTATATTCTCCTGTAACCGACATGGCCAAGCGGTAGGTTCTTAACAGCGCATCATCGGCATTTGGTCTTGCAGCAAGGGCGGTCACTTCTGCCTGAACGGCATCGATTACTTTGCATTGGAAAAGGTCCAATGAAGCCGCTTTGTCTGATTTTCTATAAACTGCGTAAGAACTTAAATCCGTAGTATACGGCTCGATAAATTCAGCCGATTGATCTGCTTTTACGACCATAGTTTGCAGACCTAGCGGAGACAAACTGAAGTAAATCGTCGACGACGGAGTATCGATACCTTGCCCTACATACGATTTGATATCGGTATATCGCGCTGCCAGTTCAGGCGCCATATTCGAAGATTCCTGTACCCGGAATCGTTCCATTTGCCCTTGTGCATTAGGGAAAGAAACGACAACAATGGAGGTACTGTTAGCAGCAAATCGCTTCGGGGCATTCACTAAGGATTGCTTTAATTGGGCTACATCCAGTTGAAATAATCGTGGGTTAATGATAGATTGTTTGTTGGCAACTGTTACTGCATCAGCTTTTTTTACAGTAGCCTTCCATAAAGCTTTTCCGGATTGGGCAAAAGAAAAACTGGTCAATGCAATCATTGCAATCGAAAGTAATTTGTTTTTCATAATCGAAATTATAGTTTAGGTTTAATTGGCTTCAAATGTAAAATTATTTTTTCAATTGAAGTCAAATAAAATAACAGTTTGTCGGCATATTCTTTACTATTTTTAATTAAAAACTGTTCTTTTCATATTTTATAAGAGGATTTCTTACAGTAAATGAAACCGCGGTGCGGCTTTCAAATAAATTTTTAATTTGATTAAACTTTTAAAAGGATAAAAGCTATTTTTATAAAAACTATTGCAATGAATTTGAGTTACTGGGAACTGAAAAACTGGTTCACTGATATCGACTATACTATAGTTGGTAGCGGAATTGTTGGCCTTCATGCCGCGCTTCAATTGCGAGAACGATTTCCTCAAAGTAAAATTTTGATTCTTGAAAAAGGGATGTTGCCTCAGGGCGCCAGTACCAAAAATGCGGGCTTTGCTTGTTTCGGCAGTGTTTCCGAAATTATCGAAGACTTAAAATCGCATACTGAAGAAGAGGTAATCCGCCTGATTCAAAAACGTTGGAGCGGTTTGCAATTGCTCCGAAAAAGGTTGGGAGATGCCGCTATTGATTACAAACCTTACGGGGGTTACGAATTATTTTTGAAAGAAGATGAAGCCGGTTATCAAGAAAGTATGTCGCGAATGGCATTTATTAATGAAATTATGAAGCCGATTTTTAAGACGGAAGTTTTCATTAAGGAGGTCGATCGGTTTAATTTTCGGGGCATTCGGGACTATTTAATTTTCAATCCTTTTGAAGCCCAAATCGACACCGGAAATATGATGCAAGCCTTACTGAAACAAACAGCCGCTGAAAATATTTTAATTCTCAATCAGCAAATGGTCACGGATTTTCAAGAAAAGGAAAATGATGTGGAAGTGGTATTAGGCGATTTCAGTTTTCGTACTAAAAAGTTATTGTTTGCCAGCAATGGCTTCGCAAACCAATTGACGAAAGCTGCGGTGATTCCAGCCCGTGCTCAGATTTTAATTACTGAACCGATTGACAATTTAGATATCAAAGGCACGTTTCATCTAGATAAAGGCTACTATTACTTTAGGAATTTTGGAGATCGGATTCTTTTGGGTGGCGGACGAAACCTTGATTTTCAAGGAGAAACTACAACAGAATTCGGAGAAACAGCACTCATCCAAAAGCGGTTGGAACAACTTTTAAAAGAAGTTATTTTACCGGACAAAGAATTTAAAATCGAACATCGCTGGAGCGGTATTATGGGATTGGGTGCGAGCAAGCATCCGATAGTAGAGCAACTTTCAAAAAATGTGTATTGTGGCGTGAGATTAGGTGGAATGGGTGTTGCCATTGGAAGTTTGATTGGAAAAGAATTAGCCGATTTAATATAATTTATTATGCTCAGAAAAATTTTTCGCTTTTTGTTGAAAGCCACACTTTGGTTTATTGGAGTTTCAATTTTGTCTGTTATTATTTTTAAATGGATTCCAATTCCGTCAACACCATTAATGTTAATCCGCGCCATTGATAATAAATTGGACGGTAAAGATATGATCTGCAGCCACAATTGGGTGCCGCTGGAAGAAATTTCGACTAATTTACAAAGAGCGGTTATTGCCAGTGAAGACTCCAATTTTCTGACGCATCATGGTTTCGATTTTAATGCAATTCAAAAAGCAATGAAAAGCAACGAGAAAGGGAAAAAGCTTAAAGGCGGAAGTACGATTTCGCAACAAACAGCCAAAAATGTTTTCCTTTGGCAAGGCAGAAGCTATATCCGCAAAGGGTTGGAAGCGTATTTCACCGTTCTGATTGAATTGATTTGGGGAAAAGAACGCATCATGGAAGTCTATCTCAATAGCATCGAAATGGGCGATGGTGTCTATGGCGCACAGGCGGCATCGCGCTATTGGTATAGGATAGATGCTGCTAATCTGACTAGGATTCAGGCGGCCGGAATTGCAGCCATCCTGCCTAACCCCCGAAAATTTAAGGCTACAAATTCATCCCTTTATATTACCATACGAAAAGGCAGAATCGAAAAGCACATGCGATATGTTCGCTCATTAGCCTATTAATTATTTATGCAAATAATGGGATATATTGTTTCCAGTGCTTAAAAATCATAATGGCGTTTAATAGCACCACTAACAAAGCGATAGTGACTCCCGGAATATCCAAAAATAGATGGAAAAGTAAAATGTTAATTGAAATCGGTGCCAATAATATCAACGCAAAGGCGACCCATTTCTTTAATAAAAGCATAATGCCTATAAGAACTTCAAGCAAACCAACTACAGGAAAAATATAGCCTGTGGCACCTAATGAATTCATAAAATCTCCTGCTGAACCTGTTGGCGGTGGTAATGGAATAAAGTGTAGAAAATTGTTGCTTCCAAAGACAACAAGAATAATTCCTAATACAATTCTAACGAGTAAAGTAAATTGTGAATTCATAAATAGTGCGGGTTAGTTAAACGTTAAATAAAATCCTAAATTAACACTATATTCTGTTTAAAAAACACAATCTAATTCTAATAATTAACATTATTTAATAAAATATTGTTCATTAAATAATGTAGAACTATTGCTTCTGGTTTCAGTTTTTTTATTTTAAATCAAAATAGACAATCCACCTTTAAATTATTTTTATATTCACCTCGTAAAATGAAAGTATGAAGAACGTATTAATTACAGGCGCTTCAAGCGGCATTGGTAAAGCAACAGCTTTGCATTTCTCCAAAAATGGCTGGAATGTCATTGCGACGATGATTGATTTGGAGGAAGGTGTCGACATGCAGCAGCTGCC
>JBBRXW010000136.1:0-6059 GCA_038238295.1 Flavobacteriales bacterium
ACCTCCAAACGGCTGCATTCCGACGACCGCTCCAGTTGGTTTGTCGTTGATATAGAAATTTCCTGCCGAATTTTGAAGTGCAACCGTAGCTTCTTCAATCGCATAACGATCCTGGCTGAAAATCGCGCCAGTCAACGCATACTCCGAAGTACCATCTACCAGTCGCAATGTCTCGGCCCATTTCGCATCCTCATAAACATAAATCGTAATTACCGGCCCGAACAATTCGGTTTCCATTGTGGTATATTTTGGATTGGTCGTAACAATGACGGTTGGTTCAATAAAGTACCCTTTAGATTTGTCGTAATTCCCGCCAACGATGATTTCGGCATCCGCATCTTTCTTCGCTTGGTCGATATAGCCCGCCAATTTGTCGAATGAGCCTTCGTGAATCACTGCTGTAATGAAATTTCCGAAATCTTCTGGTGAACCCATTTTCATCGATTTTACATCGGCAATCAATTGTTTTTTAACAGCACTCCATAAACTTTGTGGAATATAAGCACGGGAAGCAGCGGAACATTTTTGTCCCTGGAATTCAAATGCGCCACGGACAATTCCCGTCACGACTTGTTTTACATTGGCACTTGGATGCGCTACAATAAAATCTTTCCCGCCGGTTTCCCCGACAATTCTTGGATAGGTTTTATAATTATGAATGTTGGTCCCGATGTTTTTCCAGATTTCTTTAAAGACGTGCGTCGATCCGGTAAAGTGGATTCCAGCAAAATCACGACTCGCAAAAACAGTTTCACTGATCATTTGCGCGTCACCAAAAACAACATTGATTACTCCGTCAGGAACACCTGCTTCTTTGAAAACTTCGATGATAATCTTCGCTGAAAATACCTGACTGTCGCTTGGTTTCCAGACGACAACATTCCCCATCATTGCGGCACTGGCCGGGAGGTTGGCAGCAATCGCAGTAAAGTTGAAAGGAGTAATGGCATAAACGAATCCTTCTAAAGGACGGTATTCGAGACGGTTCCAAACAGAAGAGTCCGATTTGGGTTGGTCGTTATATATCTGCGTCATGAACTCAACATTGTACCTCAGGAAATCAATCAGCTCACACGAAGCATCGATTTCTGCTTGGAAAACATTTTTGGATTGCCCAATCATGGTTGCAGCATTAATACGAGCGCGGTACGGTCCAGCAATTAGCTCGGCAGCTTTTAAGAAAATAGCAGCACGTTGCTCCCAAGCCATTGAAGCCCATTTTTGCTTAGAGTCTAATGCATTGGCAATGGCTTTTTCAACATGTGTTTTTTCGGCCAAATGATAGACACCAACAATGTGTTGATGGTCGTGCGGTGCGGTGATGTTGCGGGTATTTCCGGTTCGGATTTCTTCGCTTCCGATATGCAACGGCACATCAATTTTCTCGCTCCACATTTTTTTGTAGGCAGCTAAAACGGCTGCTGTCTCCGGAGAATTCGGAGCGTACGATTTGACAGGTTCGTTAACTGCTTTTGGCGTATGGAAAAATCCTTTGAGCATATTTGAAATTTTTAGATGGTTGTCATTGATAAAACGCGTACAAAAGTACAAAGGATATTTTGAAAATCGACCAAAATTAAGTTCTAGTTAAGAATATCATGTGATAAAAGAAAAGGAATCAAATAGGTTTAAATGGCGCTGTTGCATTCCTTTTTTTGAATGGAATATTCCCGAAACTTTATAAATAATTACCGCCACGATATAAATACAATACAAAGTGCTACGCGTAAATTTATCAAAAGTTTAATTATGAAGATACCGCTTCTGGCATTCAACGAAAATGGAATTTATTGCCAGCAGGCGGACGTTTATCTCGATCCGTGGCGTAAAGTCAAAAATGCAATTATCACTCACGGACATTCAGACCACGCGCGTTGGGGCCATCAAAACTACATTACACATCACACCAATATCCCTATTATCCGACACCGTTTGGGCGAAATCAATGTTACTGGAAAGACTGGAACGAAACTTTTGTCATCAATAATGTCAAATTTTCGCTGCATCCCGCCGGACATATTATTGGTAGTGCGCAAGTCCGCGTTGAGCATCAAGGGGAAGTTTGGGTGTTTAGCGGCGATTATAAAACGGAAGATGATGGCATTTCCGTTCCTTATGAACCTGTAAAATGCCATGCTTTCATTACCGAAAACACGTTTGGATTGCCCGCTTTTAATTGGCTGCCGCAAGCGGAAGTGATGGCAGACATCAATAATTGGTGGGCAGAAAATAAAGCCGATGGCAAAACGTCGATCTTATTTGGGTACACTTTGGGAAAGGCGCAACGCTTATTAAAATATCTGAATACCGATAACGGAAAAATCTACACGCATGGTGCTGTCGAAAATATGACTGCTGTATTGCGAAATCTTGTCGATTTCCCACCAACAACACTTATCACTAGGGAAACCACAAAACAAGAATTGCATGGCAATATCGTATTGGCACCGCCGAGTGCGCACGGCAGCATCTGGATACGCAAAATGACACCTTTCGTTACCGGTTCCGCGAGTGGCTGGATGGCTTTTCGTGGGGCAAGAAGACGCCGTGCCATAGACAAAGGTTTTGTGCTGAGTGATCATTGCGATTGGTACGGATTGCTCGACAGTATTAAAGCAACCGGAGCAGAAAAAATAATATGCACTCATGGATACTCGGATGTGTTTGCAAAATACTTGTGTGAAATAGGTTACGATGCGAGGACCGAGCATTCACAGTATGAAAATGATGAAAGTGAATCTGATTCCAAAGAAGACAAAGCGCTCGAAAATCAAATTGAAATCGCACCATGAAAAATTTTGCCGAGCTCATCAAAACTCTGGACAGTTCTAATAAAACTGCGGTGAAAGTCGATGCATTGGCTTATTACTTCCAAAATGCTTCCGACCAAGACAAAGTCTGGACGATTGCGATCTTATCACACCGGCGTCCTCCAAGACCGGTTAACACAACCCTATTGCGACTTTGGGCGAACGAATTGGCTGCAATTCCGTTATGGCTATTTGAGGAAAGTTACCATATTGTTGGCGATTTGGCAGAAACCATCGCGCTGATAATTCCGACCAGAAAAGAGCATTCTGACAAGAGCCTGACAGAATATTTAAGAGAAATTATCGCGCTTAAAAAATATACAGAGGAACAAAAAAAAGCATATCTGCACAGCAATTGGCTCAGCTTGAATTATTACGAACGGTTCGTTTTCACCAAACTGATCACAGGAAGTTTTCGTATTGGCGTGAGCCAAAAACTAATGACACGTGCGCTTTCAAAAGCGGAAGGCGTTGATGAGGATTTACTCGCCTACAAACTGATGGGCAACTGGAACCCCGACACCATTTCATTTCAGGAATTAGTACTAGATGAAAAGAGCAGCGATTATCTATCGAAACCCTATCCATTTTATCTGGCATATCCGATTGAAGGAGAAATCAGCGGTTTGGACAATCCCGAAGACTGGTCAATAGAGCATAAATGGGACGGCATCCGGTCGCAAACCATTATTCGTGAGCAGAAAATTTATGTTTGGAGCCGCGGCGAAGAATTGGTCACTGATAAATATCCAGAATTTCAAAGTTTTATTAATAATATTCCTGACGGAACTGTACTCGATGGTGAAATTTTGCCATTTATTGATGGACAAATTGGTATTTTTAACGACCTGCAAACTCGGATCGGGCGTAAAACCGTATCGCAGGCATTGCTGCAAAAAACACCTGTAATCATTAAAGCATATGACCTGTTGGAATGGGAAGGGAAAGATATTCGCAACAAAACGTATGAAGAAAGACGCGAATTGCTTGAAGTTTTAATACAATCTGTTGAAAATCAAAATTTGCCATTGCAATTGTCAGAACGCATTTCATTAGATTCCTGGGAACAAATCGCAGCAGAAAGACAACGCTCGCGTGAAATGAAAAGTGAAGGACTGATGCTCAAAAGAAAAAGTTCTCCGTATCAGGTTGGTCGTAAAAAAGGCGATTGGTGGAAATGGAAAATCGAACCGCTGGTCATTGATGCAGTTTTGACGTATGCAATGCGGGGTTCCGGACGTCGAGCGAATTTATTTACCGATTATACTTTCGCACTCTGGCAGGACAGTCCCGATGGTGCACGAGAACTAGTAACGTTTGCCAAAGCGTATTCAGGTTTGACCGATGAAGAATTCCGAAAAGTAGATGATTGGATCAAAAAGCATACACTCGAACGTTTCGGACCGGTGCGCAGTGTAACGCCAGAATTGGTTTTTGAAATTGGCTTTGAAGGAATTGCACTTTCAAAAAGACATAAAAGCGGCGTGGCGACAAGGTTTCCTAGAATTCTGCGGTGGCGTCATGACAAAAAAATTGCAGACGCTAATTCGATTGAAGATTTAAAAAATATGATTCTATAATGAATAGAAAGCAACTTCTCGATATTGCAGAAAACTGGTTTCGCGATCAGGGTTGGAAACCATTTCCGTTTCAGATGCAGACATGGAATGCTTTTTTGCAGGAAAAAAACGGGTTGCTGAATGCCCCAACCGGAAGTGGAAAAACCTACGCTTTGTGGATGCCAGTTATTTTGAATTACATTAAAAACAATCCGAATTATTTAAACAAACACCAGTCTGGACTCAAAGCCATTTGGATTTCACCATTGCGTTCGCTTTCAGTCGAAATCAAACAAGCCGCTGAAAAAGTAGTTTCGGATTTAAACATTCCAATGACGGTCGGAATACGATCTGGCGATACGCAACAAAGTGAACGCGCAAAGCAAAAAAATAAAATGCCAGATTTGCTAATTACTACACCTGAAAGTTTGCAGTTATTACTGGCGTCAAAAGGCTATGAAAAAACATTCGAAAGTTGCACCGCAATCATTATTGATGAGTGGCATGAATTACTCGGAACCAAACGTGGAGTACAGATGGAACTTGCCTTATCACGTTTAAAATCCATCACCAAGAAACTTCGCATATGGGGAATTTCAGCCACCATCGGCAATCTCGAACAAGCACGCGATGTATTGCTCGGAATCGACTCCCCCGAAAATAAAAATTCAGTGCTAATCAAGTCACAGCTCCATAAAAAAATAAAAGTGCTCTCGATTATTCCCGAAAAAATGGAAACTTATCCGTGGCGAGGACACATGGGTTTGCATTTGATTGATGAAGTCGCAAAAATTATCAGGAAAAGTAAAACCACATTGATATTCACGAATGTGCGTTCGGCATGTGAACTCTGGTATCAAACCTTACTTGAAAAATATCCAGAATTTGCCGGCGAAATGGCGATGCATCACGGCAGCATCGATCGCGAAACACGACTCTGGGTAGAACAAGCCATCAGAAATGAAGATCTTAAAGTTGTCGTATGCACATCGAGTTTAGATTTGGGTGTCGATTTCGCTCCGGTCGAAACCATCATTCAGGTTGGCGGTCCAAAAGGCGTCGCACGGTTTCTACAAAGAGCGGGAAGAAGCGGCCATCAACCAGGAAAGGAGAGTGTGATTTATTTTCTCGCCACTCATGCAATGGAACTCATCGAAGCCTCAGCACTCAAAAAAGCAGTAGCTACGAATATCGTTGAAGATCGTGTGCCTTATTTGTACAGTTGGGATGTGCTGGTGCAATACCTCAATACGCTGGCAGTTTCCGATGGTTTTATGCCTGATGAAATTTATAAAGAAGTGAAGACTACTTTTTGTTACCATGAAATGTCGCCCGAAAATTGGCAATGGATACTCAATTTTATTACCAATGGAAGTCAAAGTTTGCAAATCTATAATGAATTTAAAAAAGTAGAAATCGAGGAAAATGGCTGTTTTAAAATCAACAATCGAAGAATTGCGATGCAACATCGGATGCAAATCGGGACTATAGTAGGCGATGCGGTTCTTAATGTAAAATTTATTAGTGGCGGGTATATCGGAACCGTTGAAGAATGGTTTATTTCGAAACTAAAACCAGGAGATGTTTTCTCTTTTGCCGGTAAAAAACTAGAATTGTTTCGCGTCAGAAATATGCAAGCGCTCGTCAGGAAAGCCGACCCGAAGAAAATATCTAAAACCGTTAGTTGGAT
>JBBRXW010000137.1:0-6001 GCA_038238295.1 Flavobacteriales bacterium
GGATGCCTGAAGGTCTCCTGTATTGAATTGAAAATCTTCCGGTTTATATTCGAGATGATAGCCATCAGGAATCGCAAATTCATAATCGAATACAAAAGACTTTTTGAAATCGAATTCTACCGGCACTTCTCTGTCAGGATCAATACGTGAATCAGAATACGGGAAAAACAAAATAGGCTTAAACAGTATTTGATTGCCTGATTGTTTGCTCCATTTATCCAATTCAATATGGTATTGGATCTCGAACGGCTTTTGCGTTAAATCCTCATTTTTAGTAGTAATCTCAGAAGTATTCATGTTTTGAATGAACCTGGAAAGATAGGTCTTAAGCACTTCATTTTTATCGATAGTCGATTTGCAATAGCCTAACAACTGCGACTTCAAAAAACCGGACAATTGAAAATCAGCATCTCCAACAAGTTTGTCGTCTTCAACACGAATTTGAATTTTGCCCGAATTTTTATTCTTATTCGCCGGAACAATCGGTACTGGAATAATTTTATAGTTGGCGGCATCTATTTTTAAAAGTGCTTCTTTTCCTTGTATAAAACTGGTAAATCCAGGAAATAAAGTATATTTCCCGGTGGCATCAAGAAAAACAGACTCGTTATTTATTTTGGCAACGGCAATCATGTGATTGTCTACTATCGGTGTTGGAACTTCCTCATAGGTGTAATTGTTATGTCGCGTCCCAATCCAGGCAATATGGGAATCGATACCAGCATGAAGCAGCATTTCATTCAATAAATTCGCCATGTCTTTACAGTCGCCATATTTATTGTGGAAAACCTCAGAAGCTTCTCTCGGAATAAAACCGCCCATTCCGTCTTCAAAGGCAACATAATTTACCTTGCTTTGCACATAATCAAAGATTGCTCTTGCCTTGTCCGTATCGTTGGTCAGCCCTTTGATGAGTTCGTCTGTTTGCATTTTTAACGCTGTTTCGTCCGTTTTATTGATATCGTGTATGGTTTCGTAATAAAAATGATACAGATCATTTATTGAACCAAGCATGTTCTGAACACCATTAGAATTCTTGTAGTTTTTGATGTAATAAATCAGGTGTGGACTATAATACGAAATATTAGGAGCATCCGTTATTTTTTCTTCGCGATTGCTGTCATTCATTTCCCAACTATAAACGGTATAATCGCCTTCTTTTTGAGAAGTGAACAGCACTTTATCGGTATCTTTGCCCTGTAAAACATAACCAATTTCAATATTTTTAGAGACTTTAATGGCTATTTTTGAAGTTTTACAATCGAGATTGTCCCTGAAATAAAAACGATCGAGCAATTGTGGCTTTTTGAAATCTTTGTTGTAAGAGGAATAGGTTTCAGAGCCTTCCTTTAAATTTCCAAAAAGGAAATATTTGTATTTCATATCGTGATAGAAAATATCTTCTATTTCTAAGTCTTTGGTTTCAATTTCGCGTACTTTTTGTTTCTTCTTTTCGGGCGAAATACTAAAGGCTTCAATATTACTGATACTTTCGAAAGCTTCTACATAATCGATCCTGTTTCCACGAACAAAATCTTCGTCTATATCGCCAACCCATTTCTTTTCTTCTGAAAATAAATTAACATGAGGTTTTCCGTCTTTTACATCAATAGTATAGGTTTCCAGCTTGCTTATTATATATGATTTGGCCTTGGTGCTTTGAGCCATTGTCGCGACAGAAACAAAAAGCAGTGTGGCGGCAAGTCGGAAAGAGTAAAACATTGTCAATACAATTTTAGGGGAGCGATTTTAAAACAAAAAAAGCAACGGTTTTAAAGTTGTTCTCTGCCAAATAAACAATTTTTTTTTAAATAATGAAGTATATACGATAGATTAGACACATTTCTTCCAGCAATCGTCCGCATGATCATCAACCATTCCGGTAGCTTGCATGTGTGCATACACGACAGTGGATCCGACAAATTTAAATCCGCGTTTTTTTAAATCTTTGCTAATGGTGTCGGAAAGTGGCGTCGTTGCTGGGGCATTAGTAGATCGCAACGAATTGACAATTGGTTTATGGTCGACAAAATCCCAAATATATTTCGAAAAGCTTCCAAATTCTTCCTGCACTTTTATGAAAGCAATCGCATTCGAAATCGTAGCCCGAATTTTCAGTTGGTTGCGAATGATACCGGCGTCTTGCATCAATTCCAGCACTTTCTTTTCGTCAAATCGCGCTACTTTTTTATAATCGAACTGGACGAAAGCTTTTCTGAAGTTTTCTCTTTTGCTTAGGATCGTATACCAACTCAAACCGGCTTGAAAGGTTTCTAAAACTAAAAATTCAAATAAAGTAGCGTCATCATACACAGGATTTCCCCATTCGTTATCGTGGTAATTCCGGTATAGATCGTCTTTTTCACACCAAGAACATCTAATTTTAGCTTCCATATTTATTTGCTGTGTATGTATTTTTCAATGATCGAATGTCCAAGATAGATTAAAGGTGTCAGTAAAATAGCGATAATCAATTTTACAAAATAACCGGTAAAAGCCGAAAGGATAAAGACGGATGTTGTCATTTTCCCCGTCATCCAAAAGGCAATTCCAAGGACAATAAAGCTATCAAAAAGCTGCGAGATAACTGTTGATCCGGTACTTCGCAACCAAATCATTTTTTCGCCAGTTTTTCTTTTGAAGAAATGAAAAATCGTCACATCAATTAATTGGGATACCATAAATGCGATGATGCTTCCGACAATGATCCACATACTTTGTCCAAATACGGCATAAAATTGTTCATCGGTAACCAAATGCGCACCTTTTACCGCCGGGATTTTCAGAGCTATATAAAGTACAACAAAGCAATAAGCGATCAAACAGGCCGTGATAGCCGACAATTTGCGAACGCCTTTTTCCCCGAAATATTCATTGATTAAATCGGTAGTGATAAATACGACAGGCCAAGGAAGAATGCCAATGCTCATGACTGCAGAACCCACGTGGATGAGTTTTCCGCCGATTAATTCTGCGACGACTGCATTAGTGATAAAGATTCCGGCAAGCACGACATACACCATGTCTTTCTTTGAATTGAACATAAAAGCCGATTTATACTTAGTACTCAAATGTAGGTATTTTAAATAAAAATAAATATTCAACAAGTGTTAAGTAAATTATTCTGATTCAGAATTAAAAACCTATTTTTAAAACTTAAAAGAAACACTACTTTTATTAAGGTTATCCTTTGTTCTCTTAGTTTTCAGTACGAAAGAACCTTGAGCCGAAAAGTGGCGCTGCATTTAGAAACCGGGACTATAAAATATGCCCTATTTATAAAAACAAAAAACATGAAAAAACGTACCGCTGTACTTTTGCTACTATTAGGGTTTTTATCAATTAATGCACAAAACAAAACGCGTGTAGGTCTGAAGGCAGGTCTGAATATTTCTACATTGAACGTTAGTGGCATTACTATGTCGGGAACTGTTAGTCGAAAAACCGGATTTCATATTGGTGGTTTCTTAGCCGTGCCGGTTGGTAAAAAAGTTGAAATTCATCCTGAAATATTATATTCGAACCAAGGTTATAAATACAAAGAAACCAATTCGAACGGAACGTATACTTCGGTAGCGAACATCAATTACTTCGCTATTCCAATAATGGTTGTATATGCTGCGGCTAAAAAATTTAATATCGAAATTGGTCCTCAGGTGAGTTTTTTAGTCGATCACAAAGCGAAGGTCACCTTTGACAGCACTACTCCAGGAGCACCCAGCCAGACAGGGAATGCAGACTACGGAGATACTTCACAGAGTATAGAAGTTGGAGTTAATGCAGGGGTTAGTTATCAATTGACTAAAAACATCTTTTTCTCTGGGCGCTATAATTTTGGGATTTCTACGGTCAACAAGAAATATGAAAACTCCGACTTTGATAATGAGAAAGATCGCAATAGCGTATTTCAGTTTTCAGTGGGATATTTGTTCAATTAACTAACGAATAATGCTATGAAAAACAAAAACGGCATCTCGATTAAGAAATGCCGTTTTTTTATTTGAATTAATAATTGCCATTCAAAGGAATATTACCCTAAAGCTACTCTTTTGAAACCAGTAATGGTTAAGTTGGCATCTACGGATTTGATATAAGCAGCAACACTTAGAGCGTTATCTTTGATATAATCCTGATTCACCAAAGTGTTGTCTTTGAAGAAACGTCCTAATTTTCCTTTGGCGATATTTTCGATCATCGCTTCTGGTTTTCCTTCCTGACGCAACATATCTTTCGCGATTTCAATTTCTTTAGCAACCGTATCAGCATCAACACCCGCTTCGTTTAAAGCGATTGGGTTCATTGCTGCCGCTTGCATCGCTACATTTCTAGCTGCTTCTTCAGCACCAGCAATGTTAGCAGAAAGAGCCACTAAAGTAGCAATTTTGTTTCCAGCGTGGATATAAGATCCTACGAACGCTCCGGACAATCTTTCGAAAGAAGCGATTTCTATTTTTTCTCCGATAACTCCGGTTTGCTCGATTAATTTCTCAGCAACGGTGATTCCATTGAAATCAGCCGCCAAGAAAGATTCTTTTGAAGTATGTTGCAATGCAAGGTTAGCCAAGTCTGTAGCTAATTTTACGAACCCTTCATTTTTTCCAACGAAATCCGTCTCACAGTTTAATGTGATTACTACACCTTCAGTTTTATCAGCGTTTACAATAGCAATAGCAGCACCTTCGGTAGATTCACGATCTGAACGGTTGGCAGCTACTTTTTGACCTTTTTTACGTAGGTTTTCGATTGCTAAATCGAAATCACCGTCTGATTCTACAAGAGCTTTCTTGCAGTCCATCATTCCTGCACCGGTAATAGTTCTTAATTTATTTACGTCTGCAGCAGTAATTGTTGCCATCATTTTTTTATTTTTTAAGATTAAAATTGATTAAAAAAAATTCCAATTAGAAAATTCCAAATTCCAATTTTAATAAACCGTCAGTGACAATTTTGGAATTTGGAATTTACCTATTGGAATTTAAAGAAGATTTACTCTTCTGTTTTTTCAGCTTCTTCAGTTGCGGGAGCAGCTACTTCTGCAGCTACTTCTTCAACAGCAGCTTCTACAGCCGGAGTTTCAACAACAGCTTCTACAGCCGGAGCTTCCGCTACTACTTCTTCAGCAGTTTCTACTTCTTCAGTTTGATCTTCAGCTACGGCGTCAGCATTTCTGTTTGACAAACCGTCGATAACTGCAGCAGTTACTAAAGATAAGATTTTATCGATTGATTTCGAAGCATCATCATTGGAAGGAATTACGTAATCCACTTCACGTGGATCAGAATTCGTGTCTACCATTGCGAAAACTGGAATGTTTAATTTTTGTGCTTCTTTTATGGCGATATGTTCTGCTTTTATATCTACTACGAACAATGCAGCTGGTAGTCGAGACATATCAGCGATTGAACCTAAGTTTTTCTCTAATTTCGCACGAAGACGATCTACTTGCAAACGCTCTTTTTTAGACAAGGTCATGAATGTTCCGTCTTTCTTCATTTTATCAATAGAAGCCATTTTCTTAACGGCTTTACGGATGGTTACGAAGTTGGTCAACATTCCACCTGGCCATCTTTCAGTGATGTAAGGCATGTTTGCAGCTTTTGCTTTTTCAGCAACGATATCTTTTGCTTGTTTTTTGGTAGCTACGAATAATATTTTTCTACCTGATGCAGCGATTTTCTTCATGGCTTCATTAGCCTCTTCGATTTTTGCTGCCGTTTTATATAGATTGATAATGTGAATTCCATTACGTTCCATATAAATGTAAGGAGCCATGTTCGGATCCCATTTTCTCGTCATGTGTCCAAAGTGAACACCTGCTTCTAGTAATTCTTTTACTTCTACTTTGTTTGACATTTTTTTCTTAGTTTACGTTCTGTTGAATTAGCAATGCGGAAATGGCGTTATACGGCTGACTGCATTTAGATGCTAAACTAATTTCCTGATGAATCAGGACAACAACAACATTATTTTTAATTTTACTCATCTGATGTCTTGCCCATAA
>JBBRXW010000138.1:0-5988 GCA_038238295.1 Flavobacteriales bacterium
AGTGTTGTTGCCAATAAAAAAATCGGTATCATCGCTGGAGTTGGAGATCGTCGTGATGAAGACATTAAAGAATGTGCAAAAATCGCAGGAAGAATGTTTGATCACATCATCATCCGACAAGAAAAACATTTGCGTGGCAGAACCGAGGAAGAAATTATTACTTTAATTCTCGAAGGCATCGCCGAATCCGGAAGAAACATTACGCATGAGATCATTCCCAAAGAAGTGGAAGCCATAAAACATGCTATCAATAGCGCGGAAGAAGGTACTTTCATCACTGCTTTGAGCGATGTTGTCACCAACGCGATCGAAATTGTCCAGGAATATCTGGATAAAGAAAACGAACAAGGCGCGATGTAAAAATTCCGTCCATTGTAACAAAGGATAGTGTTAATAGACCAACGAATGTCTATGACATTATCCTTTTTTTATACATTTGTTTTACACGTAAAAAACTCCTTATATGAATAAATTTTCCTTGCTTGTTTTAAGTTGCTTTATCGCTACTGCATCATTTGCCCAAACCAAGAAACTGACATTAGAAGATGGCGTCCTACAGCAAAACCGCCAGTTTAGGGCAGACAAATTAGTAGGATTCCAATGGATTCCGAATACCAACAAATACATCTTCTTTGCAGATAGCGGAAAAAAATTGATGGCAGCCTCAGCTACGAATCCGAAAGCAACTGAATTAGTAACATTGGCGGATCTGAACAATGTATTGGGTACTGATCTCAAATCCTTTTTCGGAGTCGAATTTAGAGATGCTAACACCCTAATGATTGCCAACGGTTCTAAATTTTTCGAATACAACTACACGACCAAAACCGGAAACTTAACCGGCACATTTGAAGAAACAGCAGAAAATCAAACATACGATAACGCCAAAAAAAATATCGCCTTTACCGAAAAGAACAATCTCTATTATTCCAATTCCAAAAACGAAAAAATTACTATTACCAACGAAACCAACGAGGCAATTGTATCCGGGCAGTTTTTTGCTCGTAACGAATTCGGAATCAACAAAGGAATTTTCTGGTCGCCAAACAACAACAACATTGCGTTCTATCAAAAAGATCAAACCGAAGTTGCCGATTATCCGATCTTGGATATCACCGAAACACCGGGTAAATTACAAAATATCAAATACCCGATGATCGGGCAGAAAAGTGAAAAACCAAGAGTAGGGATTTATAATCTGGCCACCAAAAAAATCGTTTACATCAAACCAAGAGGCAATTCCGATGATTATCTGACGAACCTTTCGTGGACGCCGGATGAAAAATATGTACTGATTGCTGAACTCAACCGCGGGCAAAATGATATGAATCTAAACGTATACGATGCGCAAAGCGGCTCTTATGTCAGAACAATTTCCAACGAGAAAAACAGCAATTGGGTAGAACCGGAACACGAAGCATTTTTCCCGAACCCGAAATCAAACAATTTCGTTTGGTTTAGCGAAAAGGACGGTTTCCAAAATTTATATTATTATTCGATCGACGGAAAGCTAATCCAGCAATTAACCAAAAACAAATTCCCGGCAAGAGAAATCATCGGAAGCAATCCAGCTGGAACCGAAATCTATTTCACAGCAACAGGAGAAAATCCAACCAATATGCTCGGCTATAAAGTCGATTTAAAAGGAAAACAAACCCTCATTTCCAAAGATCAGGGAACCCATACAATAGCGTTGAGCACCGACGGGAATTGGGTTTTCGATGAATATTCGAATCACACCACGCCTTCCAAATCCCTGCTCTATGACAAAAGCGGGAAAGCGCAAACGATCATCGATAGCGAGAATAAATATAAGGATTACCAGGTGGGGACTTCCGAAATCAAAACCATTAAGGCAGCCGACGGCGTTACTGATTTATACACCCGCCTAATCAAACCGAGCAACTTCGATCCCTCGAAAAAATATCCAGTTTTAGTGTATGTCTATGGTGGGCCACATGCCCAAATGATTACGAATTCCTATCTCGATGGCGCTAATTTGTGGATGTATTGGATGGCCGAACAAGGCTATTTGATCTTCACTGTCGATAATCGCGGTTCCGACAATCGGGGCTTCGCGTTCGAAAGTGTCGTTCATGGGCGTTTGGGGGTTCACGAAATAGACGATCAGATGAAAGGTGTCGATTACCTAAAATCCCTACCGTATGTCGATGGCAACCGTCTCGCAGTGCATGGCTGGAGTTTCGGTGGTTTCATGACGACATCGATTATGCTTAGAAAACCAGATGTGTTTAAAGTTGGCGTCGCTGGCGGACCAGTAACCGACTGGAAATACTACGAAGTGATGTACGGCGAACGCTATATGGATACGCCTGCGGAAAACCAAAAAGGTTTCGATGAAGCCAGCACATTGAATTATGTCAAAGATTTAAAAGGAAAATTATTATTAATTCACGGCACCAGCGATGATGTGGTCGTGATGCAGAACAATTTCGCACTAATCAAAAAGTTTGTCGAAGCCGGCAAGCAGGTCGATTTCTTCCCTTATCCGATGCACAAGCACAACGTCATCGGCAAGGATCGCGTGCACCTGATGCAAAAAGTTTTAGAGTATGTGATGGAAAATAATAAGTAGTTTTAGGAGCTACTCCTGCTATCCGTTGCAATCTTGTCAATGCGTGAGAAGCGCTTCAGCCTATTGCATCTTTACGCAAGCATGACAAGGATTTCCACTGCTATCAGGGCTAAAAAAAGCCAATCGTTAATTTTGCGATTGGCTTTTTTTTATTATGTTTTCTGAGGTTTCTTACGTGCTGCCGGGAACAACACATTATTCAATATCAATCGGAAACCGGGAGAATTCGGATGCAGATCCAGAACTGTCGGCTCATCGCCCACCCGATGCTGATAATCTTCCGGGTCGTGTCCGCCGTAAAAAGTAAAAAACCCTTTTCCTTTCTGCCCATGAATGTAGCGCGCTTCATCATTCAACTCATTTTTACCCAAAATCAATACATTCGATTTGATAAGCTCCGCATCAAAAGAAGTGGTTTGTCCCATGAAGCCTTTGATTAATTGCGTGTGGTTTTGGCATAACATACTTGGAATCACATCCCACTTGGCAGAGAAATCCATCAAAGTGAAATAATCCTTTTCGAATGGTATCTTGCGTTTTTCCGTCATGTCGATATCCGAGAATTCGTAATGCTCAGGCCTTCTGTCAAGGATAAAGTTCTTAAAAGCAAAAGTCTTAGAATAATCAATTTTCGATTGGTAATTAGCATCGCTCGCATCGCCATCGAACATCGGTTCACAGATATCGACACCTTCCGCCGATAACGCAATATCAAAACTATCCGTCGCCGAACACATCGCAAACATAAAACCACCACCAATAACAAAGTCACGGATTTTTTTAGCCACCGCTAATTTCTCTTGGGATACTTTGGCATAACCCAATTTCGTTGCCAAAGCCTCCGCATCCTTTTTCTGTTCGATATACCAGGGTGCATTTCTATACGCTCCGAAGAATTTCCCATACTGACCGGTAAAATCTTCGTGATGCAAATGCAGCCAATCATACAACAACAATTGATCACTCAATACTTCCTCATCGTAAATCGGTGTAAAAGGAATCTCGGCATACGTCAGTACCATCGTAACGGCATCGTCCCAGGGTTGTTTGCCTTTAGGCGTGTAAACAGCAATTTTTGGAGCTTTCTCTAAAACTACCGTTTCCATATTCTGCGATGGACTCGAAATATCCTGCAAAATAGCTTCTTCTTCGCCGTCCGATAAAATCTCAAAACTGACGCCTCGAATCTGGCATTCTTTGCGGATTTCAGCAGCATCGGGCAGCAAAAAGGAACCGCCGCGGTAATTCAGCAGCCAACTCGCTTTGTATTTTTTATCCAGGCACCAATAGGTAATCCCATAGGCTTTGAGGTGGTTTTTTTGGGTCGTTTCATCCATCGGCAGCAAGATAAAACTGGCCTTAACGGAAAGGGAAATGAGCAAAAGAAAGAGAAATATAGAATTCTTCACCGACATTTTTTTTTCAAAGATAGCAGAATTAATGTGAAGAAAAATATAAAAAAATCCGCCTTAAAAGCGGATGGTATTTTTAAAACGGAACATCGCTGTCGTCGTCCGGGGCATTCAGATTGCTGCCAAAAGCCTCGTTGGCAGAAGGCAGACTTTTCGTGCTGAACGGATTGTCCTCATGATTCATCTTAGATGGAAGATCGTCATAGGCACCACCATACTCATCAAGGTTGTCGAATTTTCCGAGGTTCCCGATAAACTTCAAACGGATATTCTCGAGCGAACCGTTACGGTGTTTGGCGATGATAAATTCTGCCTGGCCTTGCGTTGGCGTTTGCTCATCGTCATCCCATTCGTCAATTTTGTAATATTCCGGCCGGTAGATAAACGATACGATATCGGCATCCTGCTCAATCGCTCCCGATTCCCGAAGGTCGGAAAGCAACGGTCGTTTGCTCGAACCCCGTGTTTCCACCGCTCTCGATAACTGCGATAGCGCAATAACAGGAACACTCAACTCTTTGGCCAAAGCTTTTAAGTTCCTAGAAATGGTCGAGATTTCCTGTTCCCGGTTACCCAATCCTTTGCCGTTGTTTCCTCCGGCAGTCATCAATTGAAGGTAATCGACGATGATCAGTTTGATACCATGCTGTGAAGCGAGACGTCTTGACTTCGCCCGCAAATCGAAAATCGAAAGTGAAGGCGTATCATCAATAAACAAAGGGGCTTTCTCTAAGTTTTTTACTTTAATACTGAGCTGCTCCCATTCGTGTTTTTCTAATTTTCCGGTTCTCAATTTCTCGGAAGACAAACCAGTTTCGGAAGAAATCAAACGCGTTATTAACTGTACCGAAGACATCTCTAGCGAAAACAAAGCCACCGGGTGACCAAAATCGATGGCAATATTTCGCGCCATCGATAATACGAAAGCGGTCTTACCCATACCCGGACGAGCTGCAATGATAATCAAATCGGAAGGCTGCCATCCGGAAGTGATTTTGTCTAGTTTATCAAAACCAGTCGCGATACCGCTCAATCCTTCTTTTCCGGCAATTTCCTCGATCCGTTTTTTTGCCTGAATGACCAAACTTTGTGCGGTTTCCGAACTCCGTTTGATATTGCCTTGCGTGACTTCGTATAATTTCGATTCGGCTTTGTCTAATAAATCGAAGACATCAGTGGTTTCATCATACGATTCCTCAATGATTTCGGAGGATATTTTAATCAGGCTGCGCTGAATAAATTTCTGCAGGATGATTCTCGAGTGGAACTCGATATGTGCCGAAGAGGAAATTTTTTGGGTCAATTGAATCAGGTAGAAATCGCCACCCGCCAATTCGAGTTTGGCATTCTTTTTTAACTGCGCCGAGACGGTTAATAAGTCGATGGGTTGTGTATCTGTGAATAACTGTACAATCGCCTCAAAAATATGCTGGTGCGCCTCTTTGTAAAACGCATCCGGTTGCAGAATATCGATCACATCATCAACGCCTTTTTTGTCAATCATCATGGCACCCAAAACTGCTTCCTCAAGTTCTAAAACCTGGGGCGGAAGCTTGCCTTTCTCTAAATTGATAATGGTCGTTTTATCGACGCGAAGTGGATTGATATTCCTGAAGTTTTCCATGTTGCGAATGTAGCTTAAAAAATAAAATTTTAACAGTTGAGTTATTACAGCGAACTGTTGATAAATACTTAAATTTTGTTTATAACGATAAAAAAATCCGAAACCATTGGGCTCCGGATTAGTATGTAAATTGTAAGATTTTACACGTTACTCTTTGTATTCGCCCATTTTACTGTATTTGTCCATCCTTTGCGTTACCAATTCTTCTGTTGATAAATCTTTGAGTTCATTGAACGCTTTGGTTATATATTGCGATACCGTTTTGAAAGTCGTTTCTCTGTCATAATGTGCGCCTCCTAAGGGTTCTGGAATAATATCATCGACGAGTTTTTGTTTTTTCATATCGGCAGAGGTCA
>JBBRXW010000139.1:0-5972 GCA_038238295.1 Flavobacteriales bacterium
ACACGTCCAAATTTGGTATCGATGTCTTCATTTCCGATATATTTCAATTTGAATTTAGTAATCTCGTCATCGAAAAACATATCGATGGCTACCGATTCTCCAACTTTCATTTTATCAATTGTTGGATAATTCCTCAAATAATAAAAGGTTGACATAATGTCTTGTGCGTTGTCAGGAAATGAAAATGTCTTTTCTGTTTTACGTTTATAATCTTTTACAACAATTTTGTTTGTTGCCTGATTAAAAAATCCTTCTTGATTTTTGGTATAACCGCCTTCATCAATTACTCGAACATATTGATAGGGATTACCGGTTTCTTTATCGAAATAACTTTCATAGACATCGTCTACTTTAAAAAAGAAACGAGACATTCCGGTAGTGAAGCCTTTGCCGATGGCATGATAAACTTTCTTGTTGTTCCGGACAGCTTCTTTTACTTCTAGTGTGGCATAGCCCGCATTGATTAACCCGTAATGAATTCTGAATTTAAACCATTCTCCTGCGTCGAAAGCTCTTTCTTTTTGTGAGCTGAATCCAAATGTTGCGAATACAAATAGTAGTATAATGGCTTTTTTCATCTTTTTCTTAATTGATTTTGCCTCGAAGGACAATATCTGTTCCAAATGTATTAAAACAAAAAAACCCAGTCAAATTAATGACCGGGTTTTTATGCTATTAACCAACCAAAAAACTATAAATTATGAAAAATTTATATAAAACTTCCGGAAACCACTCCTTCGGTTTTGTTGGTGCAAATGTATCTTGAATTTTATAATATCCTTATAAATATTTAGACTTTAACACGATATCCTCAATAGTAACATCACTACAACGTTGTATTTTGAGGATTTAATAATAAAACCTCGTTATTGTTACAAAGTTCCTCGTTTTTCCTGCTCTCTTTCGATGGATTCAAAAAGTGCTTTGAAATTTCCGGCACCGAAACCTTTGGCACCCATTCTCTGAATGATTTCAAAAAATAACGTCGGACGATCTTCAATTGGTTTTGTAAAAATCTGAAGCAGGTAACCGTCTTCGTCCGCATCAATCATAATTCCGAGTTGTTGCAATTCGCGGATATCTTCCTTGAATTTCGTCATGTGGTCTTTCAAACGCTCCGGAATCGCATCATAATACGCTTGTGGTGGTGTGGATAAAAATTCTATTCCACGCGATCGCATGTCAGCAACGGTTTTAATAATGTCATCAGTGGCTACCGCAATGTGCTGCACTCCGGCACTTTCATAAAAATCAAGGTATTCTTCGATTTGAGATTTCTTTTTGCCTTCAGCAGGTTCGTTAATTGGGAATTTGATACGGCCGTTGCCATTGGACATTACTTTAGACATCAAAGCGGAATATTCGGTTGTGATTTGCTTGTCGTCGAAAGAAAGGAAATTGACAAATCCCATGACATCTTCGTACCATTTGACCCAAACATCCATTTGGTTCCAACCGACGTTCCCAACCATATGGTCGATATATTTAAGCCCGACTGATGTTGGATTGTAATCCGATTTCCAATCGACATAGCCCGGAAGAAAAGTTCCGTTATAGTTTTTCCGTTCGACAAACATATGCACTGTTTCACCGTAGGTGTATATTCCGGCGCGGACCACTTCTCCGAATGCGTCTTTCTCGACAGTTGGTTCCATAAATACTTTGGCGCCACGTTTAGTTGTTTCTTCAAAAGATTTTCGGGCATCTTCCACCCAAAGTGCGACAACTTTGACGCCATCGCCGTGATTTTTGACATGTTCACCAATTGGAGAATCGCTGTGGAGTGCGGTGGTTAAAACCAAACGGATTTTATCCTGTTTTAAAACATACGACGCCCGATCGCGGATTCCGGTTTCTAATCCGGCATACGCTAACGATTCAAATCCAAAGGCAGTTTTGTAGAAATGGGCTGCTTGTTTGGCGTTTCCGACATAGAATTCTACATAATCTGTTCCCATTAATGGAAGGAAATCTTGTGCTCCTTCGAAAATTTTTTCGAGTCCGTATTCTACGGATTTAATTTCATCACTCATGCTATTTATTTTTTAAATCCGGTCAATGAAAACCGAAATATTGTTGTTGTGTTGTATGCCTAGCCCCGATAGAAAGGAAAATCCTCGCAGAGATTTGGGATGATAGCGGGATTCAGCTCCTGACCTGAACTATGGTGAACAGGCGAAGCAAAATTTATTCTAACCAGGATTTGTAATATTTACCGTCATCTATTTTCATCGCCTCTTCGGTCACCATCAACGGGTGGAAGGTATCTACCATGACCGCCAATTCTTGCGTTTCTTTGTGGCCTATGCTTCGCTCCATAGCTCCTGGTGCCGGTCCGTGTGGGATTCCTTTTGGGTGCAATGTGATGTGACCTTGCTCGATATTGTTGCGGCTCATGAAATCGCCATCGACATAATACAATACCTCATCGCTATCAATATTGCTGTGGTTGTATGGCGCCGGAATGGATTTCGGATGGTAGTCGTATAACCTCGGGCAGAACGAGCAAACGACAAAGGTTGCCGTTTCGAAAGTTTGGTGCACCGGTGGTGGTTGGTGTACGCGGCCAGTAATCGGTTCGAAATTGTGAATACTGAATCCGTACGGAAAATTATAACCGTCCCAACCCACAACATCAAAAGGATGTGTCGCATACACCATTTCGTGGATCATCCCTTCTTTTTTAATCTTGATCAGGAAATCTCCTTTTTCGTCATGTGTTTCTAATTCGGATGGCAATTTGAAATCCCGTTCGCAAAATGGGGAATGCTCTAAATGCTGTCCCGATGCATTTTTGTAACGCTTTGGTGTATAGAAAGGGGAATGGGATTCGACGTAGAACAGACGGTTTTCGCTGGTTTCGAATTCAATTTGGTAAATCATTCCGCGTGGAATTATTAAATAATCGCCGTATTCAAATGGGATGTTGCCCATCATCGTGCGTAGTTTTCCTTTGCCTTTGTGGATGAAAAGCATTTCGTCGGCGTCGGCATTTTTATAGAAATAAGAGGTCAGTGATTGTTGCGGTGCTGCCAATCCGATTGTGCAATCTCTGTTGACTAATATGGGTTTGCGGCTGTCGAGAAAATCGACTTGCGGCGGCACTTCAAATCCTTTTAACAAGAGTGATTTGATGTTTTTTCCGATGGCGATTTTGGGTTCGACGGAATACGATTTTATAATTTCTTTGACTTGTGTTGGGCGGTGAACGTGGTATAATAAAGAGGCGTGTCCGTGGAAACCTTCTGTGCCGAACAGCTGTTCGTAATAGAGACCACCGTTTGGTTTCTCAAACTGGGTGTGCCGCTTTTGTGGAAAATTTCCGAGTTTATGATATAATGGCATTGCTTTTAATTTTAGATTTATGATTTTCGAGAGACGTCAAAATCATAAGTTTCATTCCGGATTTCTCTTGATGAGAAATTGCAGATACTCTAATAAATCACTCCAAGTTGTTTTCATGATAACAAATATCGTAAAAAAATCATTTTTGAACTTGCTTCTTGGCAAATATTTATAAAAGCAAAAAAGGTATTAAAAAATTGAATATTCAGTTCTTTAATACCTTTTTTAGTATTGCCGTTTTCTATTTTTTCGGATTGTTCAACTTGCTGTGTTTCCTTCCGTAAGCGAAATAGAATACCAATCCGATGGCGAGCCAGCCTATCAGCCTGAGCCAGTTCGTCCAGCCCAAACCAAATATCATGGCCAAGCAAACAACGATTCCAAGAACAGGAACTAAAGGAAATTTATAATCTGAAAAAGGCGCTTTGAATTCCCGTTTCATATCCGGTTCTGTTTTTCTTAAAACGATTACTGAAATACATACTAAGATAAATGCGAATAAAGTTCCGATACTAGTCATATCTCCAACAATATCACCGGGGATGAATGCTGCGAAAGCGCCAACAATTACCAAAATCACCAGATTGGCTTTGTATGGTGTTTTGTATTTGGTGTGCAAGTCTCCAAAGAATCCTGGCAATAAACCGTCTTTCCCCATCGAATAAAATACCCGTGATTGTCCAAGTAACATTACTAAAATCACTGATGTGAATCCAAATAAAATCGCTACTGTAACGAACTGTGAGAGCCATTGATAGTGAACGCCCATCGATGCTGTAATCGCATTGGCTACAGATGCTTCTTTTCCTGTAGTTCTAAAAAATTCTACCGGTTCAAGACCTGTCAACACGTGAGCGAAAAGTATATATAAAACCGTACAAATAGCCAATGATCCCAGAATTCCGATAGGCATATCGCGTTTCGGGTTTTTGGTTTCCTGTGCTGCCGTACTCACTGCATCAAAACCGATGAAGGCAAAGAAAACTGTTCCTGCAGCTCCAAGGATTCCCATGATTCCTCCAAAATGGTGGCCGACGCCTTGATCATCAGTAAACACTGCTGCTGCTGGAATATAAGGTGTGTGATTAGCTGGATTGATAAAGCTCCACCCGAATCCAATAATCAATACTACAATGGTGACTTTAACGACAACTATCAATCCGTTGACGAAAGCCGATTCTTTTGTTCCTTTAATTAACAATAAACTGATCGCGGCCACAATTAAAAATGCCGGTATATTAATTAATCCATGTTCTCCGTTCGGTCCATTCTGAAAGGGGGAATGGCAAAATTCATACGGTATTGGACTGGTGTGCAGCACATTGATCAGCAGATTATTAAGATATTCACTCCAGGCGATTCCAACAGTTGCGGCGCCAACGGCATATTCTAATATCAAATCCCAGCCAATAATCCATGCCAGCAATTCTCCCATCGTTGCATAAGTATACGTATAGGCGCTTCCCGAGATTGGAATCGAAGAAGAAAGCTCCGCATAACACAATCCGGCCAAAGCACATCCGATAGCGGCTACTATAAAACCAATGGTTACGGAAGGGCCGGCATTCTGGGCTGCGGCGGTGGCGTTTCTTCCTTAACATTTGTTTTTATAGTAGCCGCTCCGATGATGGCTCCAATTCCTAAAGCGACCAATGACCAAGCGGTCAGCGTTCTCTTCATTCCTTTTTCTGATTCTGATGCTTCGCTTAATAATTGCGTTAGTGGTTTTTTCTTCCAAATAGACATAATTACTGTTTTAAATGGTTATTGCATTAACTCGGTTCACTCCGACCTCTCGGTCTCGTGTCAAATATATTGTTTTTTCGATAACATCAAACAAATTTTTATGGTAGCACTTTTTCTTAAAACCAGAATCCGACACTGAACCAGGCAAAACCTTTCCCTAATTCCGGTGACCAGGAATATTTAAATTCCATTGGGCCGAGAATCGATTCGAATCCATAACCTACGGCATATCCCGTATGGCTGATTTTAGAGAACCATTCGGTAGTATCGAAAAGATCGTTTTTAATATTGGCGTAATTGGCCGACAAGTTGAGGTGGTTTTTCTTGAAAATTTCATAATCGAGCGTCACCGAAGTCTTAATATAACTGTCGCCGGAAAGGCTTAAAAAATCATATCCATAAAAAGGCTTAAAATTGTTAACTCCGCTAAATCCGTAACCTCCCAATACAAAATCAAAAAAATGAACACTATCTTTCCCGAGACTGAAGCCGGCTTCTGATTCTGATTTTAGGGTAACTTTTTTAAACAAAGTCCGTGCAAAACCAATATCTGCTTTGGCTATCGAATACCGATTGAAGTCATTGGTGTAATCCGATGAAAAAAGATACGTCTGAAAATCAGTCGTGACAAACCATCCGGTTTTTGGAAAATATTTATTATCTAAAGAGTCATATTTTAGATACGCAAAGGCACTTGCATAATTGCTTTTATCAAAAACGGAGGTGGCATTTTCTACTGTACCTGATTTAATCTTTAAATGCTTGAATTCGATACCACCGCCGAGCAGAAATTTCTGGATAAAAATGGTCTGTAGGTAGGCTTGATTTGTCCAATCTGAAAAATCGATATTGATTGATTTAATTCCTAATTGTTGGAGTAA
>JBBRXW010000140.1:0-5954 GCA_038238295.1 Flavobacteriales bacterium
CATACTACCGATACGAATCTTTACGGAAATAATATCACCGCAGCAACTCCGGGAGCAACTGGCTGCGGAACAACAGGTGCCTTTTTAGGAGGTAATGATGTGGTGTATTCTTATACCGCTGCGACTACAGGACCAATTACTATTACAATGAATCCTTTGGGATCGACGAATACCGGTGTTTTTGTATATAACAGTTGTGCCAGTATTGGTAACAGTTGTATCGGCGGTGTTGGAAGTGCGAATAGTAACATAAGAATCATTCCTTCATTGAATGTAAATGCCGGACAAACAATATACGTTGTGGTTTCTTCTACAACTGCTACTCCAACATTCAATTATACTTTAATTATTCAACAGGCAACCTGCCCACAACCCACGACGCTTTCAGCTTCCCCTTTTGGAACTACAAGCGGAACCATTAGCTGGGTTAATGGAACAGGAAGTACTGCAACTTCTTGGGAAGTAGCTGTTCAGCCTGCAGGAACAAATATTCCTGCTGGGGCAGGAACTCAAACATCGACTCAAACTAATTATCCTGTTTCTACAACCGTAGACGGTACGCCTCTTGTTGCAGGAACAGCTTATCAATATTGGGTAAGAGCGGATTGTGGCGGTGGGCTATTTAGTCCATGGTCCGGACCATTTTTATTCAACACCTCTTCTTGCGAACTCGTTGATCAATGCGCCTATGTTTTTTCGATGACTGATGCCGGAGGCGATGGCTGGGAAGGCGGAAGAATGGAAGTGAGACAGAATGGAATTGCAGTAGCAACTATCGGTTCGACACTTACTACAGGAGGACCAACAACCGTGAGTGTTGCACTTTGTAATAATCTTCCGTTTGAATTATTCTGGACTATAGGAGGTGCCACACCATCAGAAGTCAGAATAGCGATAAAAAACAGTTTTGGACAGCAACTTTTTGCCTTAACAGCAGACAGCAGCCCATTGATTGGAACGTCACTTTATACAGGAACTGTGGATTGTAATAATCCTTTATGTTTAAAACCAATAGCAGTATCGGTTCCGGCAGCGACAATTACTAAAAACAACGCGGTGATCAATATCACTTCTTCTGGAGTACCCACTACGGGATGGGGAATATATGTTGTTCTAGCTGGCTCACCAGCACCAACAATGGGAACAGCACCAACGTATACGACTACGACTTCTCCGTTTACAATTCCTGTAGGCGATCTTTTACCGGACACTCCTTATACGGTTTATGTTCAATCGATATGCTCTGTAAACAGCCCTAGTGAATGGACTACAACAGGAGTGAACTTTACTACGAAACAGAGTTGCTTTAAACCAACGGTATTAACGGTTACTAATATCACGCCTTATACCGCACAATTAGGCTGGACCAACAATGGTACAGCGACTGCATGGCAGGTAATTGCATTGGCTCCGGGTTCTCCGGTTCCTACCGATGCTTCTCCTTGGATCAATGCGCCTACCAATCCGTTTATCATTACCGGATTAACACCAGAAACTCCATATGTATATTATGTTAGAGCTCTTTGCGGCGGAACTGATGGGAATAGTAATCCAGCAGGACCAAAAGCATTTACTACGATACCATCTTGTTTGAAACCTACAGTATTAACAGTGACTGCGATCACCCCATTTCAGGCACAGTTAGGCTGGACAAATAATGGAACAGCAACGTCATGGCAGGTCATAGCATTGGCTCCAGGTTCGCCTGTACCTACGAATGCTTCTCCATGGATCAATGCTCCAACTAATCCGTTTGTATTGACAGGATTAAATCCTGAAACACCATATGTATATTATGTCAGAGGAAATTGTGGCGTTACTGATGGATATAGTTCACCAGCAGGTCCGAAAGCTTTTACGACTTTGCCAACGTGTTTCAAACCGACCGTTTTAACGGTTACAAATATTACTGCATTTACGGCTCAACTAGGTTGGACAAATAACGGAACGGCAACCACATGGCAAGTTATTGCGTTACCAACCGGTTCTCCGACACCAACGCCTGCATCACCTTGGATTAACGCATCGACGAACCCATTTGTAATTACGGGATTGACACCTGAAACCGCCTATGTATTTTATGTTAGAGCTAATTGCGGACTGGTTGATGGAGATAGCACACCAGCGGGACCAAAAGCATTTACAACGCCACCGTCTTGTTATAAACCGACTGCATTAACGGCAACTTTAATTACGCCATTTCAGGCTCAGTTAGGATGGACGAATAGCGCTCTTTCTACCAGTAATTCATGGCAAGTTCTTTTGCTTCCAGCAGGAGCAACAGCACCTACAACAGCAACGTTAGGAACTTCTGTTCCTACAAATCCATATTTATATACCGGATTAACTCCAAATACTTGTTATGATTATTATGTAAGAAGTGATTGCGGCTCCGTTAATGGATTGAGTACTTGGTCAGGTCCAAAGAACTTTTGTACACCTCCAACTTGCCCTCAACCGACCAATTTAAATTTTACAACCACAGATACCAATTCTGCGAATCTAATTTGGCAAGAACCAGGGTCAGCTACGAGCTGGTCTATCGTTGTTCAGGCAGCAGGTTTGGGAGTACCAACGGGTTCTGGAATTCCAGTGGCTACACTTCCGACAGTCGCAGCGCCTTATAATACTCTTGCTGACTGGGGACCTTTAGTTCCTGGATTCTATGAGTTTTATGTAAGAGGTAACTGTGTTTCTCCGGATGTCAGCTTCTGGTCTGGTCCTTTTGCGTTCTTCATTGCTACCGCGCAACCTGTTTGTGCCAGCGTTGATGTTACTGTAGCCACAACAAGTCCAGGAGTAATCGATTTATGTCCAGGAACGACTTGTGTAGATCTTGCGGCAGATTTTACCGACTCAGGCGATACAACTACCTATAATGTCTTACCAGTAAATTTTGCGCCGCCATTCCCATTTACCGGAGGAACAGAATTACCAATTAACACAGATGATATTTGGTCGGCACCATTTACCTTACCGTTTAACTTCTGTTTTTATGGTATTAATTATCCTTCAATTAATGTTGGATCTAATGGTGTATTAACATTCAACCCGCAAACAACCGGTGCGAATTGTCCATGGGCGTATACCGCAACAATTCCAAATACAACTTTCCCGATTCTAAATGCGATTTATGGCGTTTATCAAGATACAAATCCTTCTGTACCTACGACTCCAATCGTTCATAGCATCAATTATCAAGTATTAGGAAATGCTCCATGTAGAGCTTTTGTAGTAAATTATTATAATGTTGCTCAATTCCAGTGTGGTACATCTGTAGGACTTCAAACTAGTCAAATTGTATTGTATGAAACGTCTAATGTTATTGAAGTATACGTACAAGACAGAACGGTTTGTGCAAATTGGAATAGTGGAAGCGGGGTTATCGGAATTCAAAATAGCGCCGGAACTACAGCTTTTTTCCCTCCGGGTAGAAATACAGGACCATGGGAAGCACATAATGAAGCCTGGAGATTTACTCCGGCTGGGCCATCAAATGTAGTATTTTCATGGGAAAAGGATGGTGTATTTTACAGCAACACCCCTACAGTAAATGTATGCGTATCTGAAACGACAAACATGACTGCGAAGGTTGTATACACTGGGTGTGGAGGGCAAACCACTACAAAAACGGATAACGTATTATTACGTGTTAATGATTTAGTAATTCCACCAATGCAAAATGTTCTGGCCTGTCAAAGCTATACATTACCAACATTAACTGTTGGAACTTATTTCTCTCAGCCGGGAGGAGTTGGACCGATTGATCCATCGATTCCAATTACAGCTATGGGTACTCAGACTATATATGTTCATGCTACAACTACATCAGTACCGGTATGTGAATTTGAAACTTCCTTTACAGTAACTATTGGCGATTTAGTAGCGCCGATACTATCACCTGTTACGGTTTGTCAAACTTTTACCTTACCGGCATTGGATATTCCATTCAACTACTTTACCCAGCCGAATGGTCAGGGGACGATGTATAGTGGAGCCGGAGGAGACGTCATAACAACGTCACAACAATTATATATATATGGACAATCAGGGGTGTGTACCGCTGAAAGTTCATTTATGATTACAATTGATAATGTTGTACTGCAGACTCAGGCCAATGTTGGCGATTGTAATAACTTTACTTTACCAGCCTTACAGCCGAATAACTCCTATTATACGCAGACAGGCGGTCCAAATGGTACTGGAACACAATTGGCAGCCGGAACGGTTATTACGGATAGTCAAACCATTTATATTTATGCCCAATCTGGGACTTGTATTAGCGAAGGTCAATTTGATGTCAATATCTACGGTATAGATCCTCCGACTTTAAATGTTACGCAGCCTACATGTTTGGTTCCAACAGGCACCATTGAAGTTACTGCTCCAGTTTCTCCACCGGGATTAGTTCCAAATAGTTTGTTTATTTCGGAGGTTACGGATGAAGAAGTTGGTTCATTAACTTATATTGAATTATACAATCCTACAGTGTCGCCAATAGACTTGACCAATTATAGATTGAAATTGTATAACAATGGAAATGCTACAACATCATGTGATCTAGCCTTAACCGGAATGATTGCTAGTCATACCACTAATGTAATAAAAGTGAGTGCTAATGCGAATCAAGGAGGAGTTGTTCCGAACCAGATATTTACTGCTTGTGGAGGTGTTAACACCAATGATAACATTCGATTAACTACAAGCGCAGGTGTCGAAATTGATGTTTGGGGAAGAACAGATGGCGTTGATTATACCCCAATGAATCTTCCAGGATATACCTACAGAAGAATCCCTACAGGAACGATTCCTAATACAGTATGGAATCCAGCTGACTGGACTGCTTTAGATCCACAGGATTATTCAGATGTGGGCAGTTATCCTGCTTTTACACCCCCGGTATATCAATATAACATTGATGGAGGCCCTTGGGTACTAACGACAATTTTCACACCAGTATCACAAGGACCTCACGTTATTACTGTTCAGGCGATTGCTACTGGATGTACAGCTTCTACGAATGTAAATATGATTACACCGGTTGTGGTTCCGCCGGTAACGACGTTTACCTATGCTTCACAAATTTGTCAGAGCGCTTCTAATCCATTCCCGGACACAACGACGCCAGGATTTGTTTCAGGAGGAACTTATAGTTCCACAGCCGGATTAGCTATTTCCGGATCTACTGGAGAGATTGATTTAGTCAATTCAACTTTAGGGATGTACACCATAACCTATGCAGTAAATGCAGATTTGGCAAATTGTATTTCGGCAGGAAGCTCCACTTATGTGGTGACGATCACTAATATCATAAATCCAAATTTTGCTGCCATTACACCATTCTGTTCAGGAACTGTTGCGCCTACTTTGGCTACAACATCTCCTAGCGGATTAACAGGAAGCTGGACACCGTCAGTAATTGACAATACAGCAGATGGAAGTTACGTGTTTACTCCAGATTCTGGACAATGTGGAACTACTCAAACATTAAATGTTGTTATTACACCGCCGAGTATTATGCCGAATTTTGCTGCCATTGCACCGTTCTGTTCAGGTACCGTTGCGCCTACGTTGGCTATGACATCTCCTAGCGGATTAACAGGAAGCTGGACACCTTCAGTAATTGATAATACAGCAGATGGAAGTTATTTGTTTACTCCGGATCCAGGTCAATGTGGACTCCCTCAAACATTAAATGTTGTTATTACACCGCCGAATATTATGCCGAATTTTGCTGCTATTGCACCTTACTGTGCTGGAAACGTTGCTCCAACCTTGGCAACCATTTCTCCAAATGGTATTACAGGAACTTGGTCACCTACAACAATTCCACCTAATGGCGGGATGGTGATCTTTACTCCAGATGCGGGTCAATGTGCTTTAAATCAAGTGTTGAATGTTACGGTATTGTTGACACAGACTCCCGATTTTGCACCAGCTGTAACAATTTGTGC
>JBBRXW010000141.1:0-5938 GCA_038238295.1 Flavobacteriales bacterium
GAAATTGGGGAAAGGTCCTGTCTTTAAAGAGAAAATCGCCAAACACGATTTAGCGAAGGCGGAACTCGATACCTTGCGAAAAAACAATCTCATCAAAATTGCCGAAAGAGAAAAAAAGACCAAAACATTGCAGTCCGATTTGGATAAAAAAGTGTTGCAAACACAACCCATCATTGATGGTTTCGATGGTCTGATGGCGCGAATCGATGCATTAAATAAATTGCCTTTATTGCCCTCTTTATTCATTATGCTTTTGTTCTTAGCTATAGAAACTTCCCCGATTATCGCCAAACTTTTATCTCCGAAAGGCGAATACGATTTCAAACTGGAAGATCTCGAAACAGCACTCAAAGCAACACTGGTGCAGGATAAATACCAAAGAGATTTATTAGTAAAAACTAGTGCTTCGATGCATGATAAAGTATATGCCGATATTGCGGAGGATAAGAAACTCTATGATTTGCAGCGCAAAAAGGCCACGGAATTGTTGGAGTTACAGGCGAATGGCTTCTTAGAAAAACAGAAGAGAACTTTATAAATATTAGAAGAAAAATAAAAAGGGATAAGGCAGAAGTATACATTTACTCTTTCTTATCCCTTTTCTCTTTTACCTTTTCTACATATGGCCCAATACTTCCTTTTTCAACGCGTCGTATTCGCCTTGCAAAATCAGTCCGTTATCTAAAAGTCTTTTATAATTCTGTAGTTTTTCAAACAATTCTTCTTGCGATAATTCAGTTAATGATTTATCTGAAGAAGCCAAGTCTGGAATCGTATTTTCAGTGGTAAAATTAGAAGGAGCACTCGGCATAATTTCAGCATAATTGGTTACTTCTTCCGTTTCCATTTCTTCAACAATTGGCATTGCTTCTTGTTTTGGTTCCTCAATTATAGCTGATGCTGCTGCGCCATTTTTTACAACATCTAATTGTTCCTTAGCGAAAGTATAGAGCTTTCTTGCCTGTACCTTTGGTAAGTAATCAATGGATATCGTCAAGTCCGTTTTGGTAGCAAACGTAAACTCCGAACCGAGGATATTTTCCTTGACAAAAGCGCTGGCAATATCATCCCAATTGTAATCGGTGAAATCCATAGAAAGTCCAAGGTTTTTTGGTTTGCAGATAATAATCCGTTTGTTGGTGACGACAATACTATCCGGAAACACCGTAATAGCAGGCTTTTTCTGAACCCCTATATAGCCTATCTCTTCATTTTTCATCAACAGATCGTGCAGTTTCGAAGTGATTTTTTCAACTGCTTTCGGGTCTTGCTCTTCGTTGAGGAAATTTTTTATATGCTCATTCATAACAACACAATTTAAACTTATTTTTTTGCAAAAGTAAACCCTAATGGTCTAATTAAGAACTTCTGCCTGCATTTTTTTTGTCAGGCTTTTAAATACCAAATCGTACGAATGATGAATGAGTTCTCTAATCATCGCGTCCGAAACATCACAATTGACACGTATTGTATTCCAATGAATTTTACTCATATGGTACCCCGGCTGAATGTCGTCGTATTGTGCGCGGAGCTCTGCACTCCATTCCGGATCGCACTTCAAATTGATATCGGGCTGGCCTTTTTCCCATTCTTTCAACGACGCCAATGCAAACATTTTACCGCCAACTTTAAACACCAGCGTATCTTCATCAAACGGAAAATGCTCGGTAACGCCCTTTTTGGAAAGGCAATATTCAAAGTAACTTTCTATATTCATGGTACTATTTTTTCCATCATTTTCTCCGGTTGGGCTAATTGTTTAAATCCAAATTTTTCATATAAAAAATGAGCATCCGATGTTGCCAATCGCCAGATTTTCACCTGTTGCAATAAAGGTTCATGGAGCATCGCCTCCATCAAAATCGAAGCATACCCTTTACCACGATGGGTTTCATCAATGAAAACATCCATCAGATACGCGAAAACGACATAATCGGTAATGACACGGGCAAAGCCAATTTGTTTGCCATCGAGATAGATTCCAAAACAAAAAGAATGGTCGATGGTCGTCTGCACTTCCGCCATCGTTCTCCCCGCAGCCCAATAAATATCTTTCAGAAAATGCTGGAGGAACGGAACATCTAACTTGGTTTTATCGGTGGAGACACGTATCATTTTTTACTTTAAAATAGCGTAAAGGATCGGTTTGCTCGGACTCGCGTCGTTCTCGAAAGAAGCAATCTGAATATTCAAAAAGTAACTTCCGTCGACCACTTGATCTGGGACAAAAATCAATTCGGTAATCGTCGACTTTATTCTGGCATCGGCATTCAGTTCGATGGTGTTTTTTACATTCCAAAAGGCTTTGTGCGCGGCCAATTTCCCATCATCATGTTCTTTGTCAACGCTTGGCAAATCAATCAGTAGATGTTGAACGCCAATTTCGCGAAGAAATGCTGCGGCTTCGTCTTCAAGATATGGTGGATTCGTATTCGAATAATTCTGATGTTTTTTATAATCATCGTTGGGCAACGTTCGAATAATAACCGCTTCAGGCGTTTTTCCTGCTATTGCTTTTTGGAGTTGATTTTTCGTAATCACCCAATCTTCTGTTTGCCATTCCGGAGCAATTGAAATCAATTCTGCGACAAAGAAAAACTGCTTCAGCGACTGATTGATGCTGTAAAATTGATGCGTAATATGCCCCAAACATTCCGTATGAGTTCCGTGTCCGTGTGGATTAAAAAAGATATTGTTGAAATTCGTTGATGAACTTCCCTCTGAGACTTTCCCCACCCAATCTCCGAAACGAACGGGCTCGATAACTGGTTTTTCGATATACCAGGCGATGGGATTGCTATCGGTATTTGTTAGTGGAATCGAAATGTCAATTGGCTGCGATAAATCGACTTGAAAAGTTTGGTTGTGATGGTGTAAGGTTGCTTTCATAGTTGATTCACGAAGAACTTTGCAGTTGCTTTCTATTCCAAATTTAATAAAAACAAATCACTGGCAATTCCATCTGTCAAAAACTTTCCTTTCGAAGTAGGTTTTACAATGTTATTTTCAATGATGAGCAAATCATCGTCAACAAATTTTTGCATTTGATTTTGCAAATAGTGCAACGATGCTATTCCAAATTCCGATTCAATCCGAAATAACGAAACGCCCCAAATCGTGCGCAATCCGGTCATGATGTACTCGTTGTAGCGATCTTTCAGAGTGAGTATTTCCTTTTCATTAGGCAATCGATTTTCCTGGATGGCTTTCAAATAAAGACCGTTGTTTGCCACATTCCAGCTTCTCGACAGTCCATCATAACTGTGCGCCGATGGGCCGATGCCGAGGTATTTTTTCCCGAGCCAATAGGCAGCGTTGTTTTTAGAGAAATAATTTTCTTTACCAAAATTCGATAGTTCGTAATGAATGAAACCTTTCTTTTCGAGCGTTTCTACCAAAATCATGAAATGCTCCTGAGCGATTTCATCGTTGGGTTCAGCTACTTTTCCGGTTTCGATTAGTTTTTTCAAAGCCGTTTTCGGTTCGACAGTCAAAGCATAACTCGAAATATGTGGAATGCCAAACGACAAAGCAGTTTCGATATTCTGTCGCCATTTTTCGTTACTCATTCCGGGTATTCCATAAATCAAATCCAGTGAAATATTATCAAAATAGTCCGTGGCAAATTCCAAACAGGCTTTCGCTTCGGTAGCATTGTGCGCGCGGTTCATCATGATTAGATCGTCTTCAAAAAAAGACTGAATCCCGATTGATAACCGATTGATTCTGGTTTTGGATAATTCTAGAATACGATCCTGCGACAAATCATCCGGATTGGCTTCAATGGTAATTTCAGGGTTTTCAGAAACCTGATAATTTTCATACACTGCGTCAATCAAAAATTGCAGTTCCGCTGTTGTCAATACTGATGGCGTGCCGCCTCCGAAATAGAGGGTTTCCACTAATTCGCTGCCAAATTCTCCTTTACGCAATTGCAATTCCTTCGCCAATGCCAAAACCATGTCGGCTTTATTTTTCACGGAAGTGGAGAAATGAAAGTCGCAATAATGGCACGCCTGTTTGCAAAAAGGGATATGAATGTAGATTCCTGACACGATTATTTTTTTACGCGTTCTTCATTTTGTTTGACAAAAGCGTCCCAGCCCGTATAGCTTTTGTCACCAACTACTTTTCCGGAATTGAAAAAATGGCAAACGGCAGCCGCCAATCCATCGGTGCTGTCGAGGTTTTTGGGCAGCGTTTTTAATCCTAGTAGTTGCTGCAGCATTTTTGCGACCTGCTCTTTACTAGCGTTCCCGTTTCCGGTAATCGCCATTTTTATTTTCTTGGGTTCGTATTCGGTTATTGGGATCTGCCGTGACAAACCCGCCGCCATTGCGACACCTTGTGCTCTTCCGAGTTTCAACATTGACTGGACGTTCTTACCAAAAAACGGAGCCTCAATCGCAATTTCGTCGGGATGATGTGTTTCGATAAGCTCTATAGTGCGCTCAAAAATAACTTTCAGTTTGGTATAATGATCGTCATATTTACTTAGGATCAATTCGTTGAGTTGGAGGAATTCCATCTTCTTGTTGACGACTTTAATCAAGCCGAAACCCATGATGGTCGTGCCGGGATCGATGCCTAGGATGATGCGTTCGTTAGCCAATTGTGAATCGTTTTTGAGTGCTAAATATAGTCAATAATTCAAAGATGAAAAGGTACAAAATAAAAAAAGGTCGTAAAAAACGACCTCTTAATATGTCAAAAATACGTTCGCTATTCGATTACTATTTTCTTAGTAATCTGATTCTCACCATCAACAACTTTTAATAAATAGATTCCCGTTTGAATAGTATCTAATTGAATATTTTCATTAAAGAATCCATTATTTTGAAATTGATTATTATACACAACTCTTCCTCTCAAATCATAAACTTCAACGGTAACCGGTCGGTTTGTCGCGGAATTGAATTGAATTGTAAAAGTGCCGGCATTTGGATTCGGATAGATGGCTACATTTTTTATAGCATTATTATGAACACTAAGTGGCACTTCTAAGCCGCATAGGTTTAAGCTCCAACTGTTAATTGCACCACCATCTTGATTTGCTGAATCTAGAACACGCAAGGTCCATGTTCCTTGAGAGTTTTGTCCGTTTAGCGCCGACAAAACTTGCGTTGGCATAACCGTTCCTGCAACTGCCGGATTATTGCCACATACTAAAGCTACTCCAGCGTCGTCAAATGTTGCAATCATATTATTCAAAGCGGAATTTGAACATGGGCGGTTTACCAATCGCACTTGCGTACCAGCAGGACTTATGAGCGTTACCGTTAAATCATTAACCCAAGTATGTGAAATATCTATGTTGACATTAACATCGGTTAATGTCAAATTATCTGCTATGTCAACAGTAGAATTTACTGTAATATTTGCAGTAGTTCCAATCGTAATGGGAACGTTGGTAGAAGCCGTTGCGTTGCAAATGATATTACCCGTTGTAAATTGGAAGGCGGTACTGTAACTACCGCTGCAAGAGGCATTCTTTGGTTTTATTCTCCAATAGTAAGTAGTCAAGTTGGAGAGTCCAGTAAGATTATAGCTATTGGTCGCGGTCGTGCCTGAGCTAAAAATTGTTGTAAAAGCAGCGTCTGTCGCTACTTCAACATCATAGGCTGTAGCATTCGCATCGGAAACCCAAGTTAGTGATACTGTTGTATCTTGATCGATGGCTAAATCAGAGGGTGCCGTTAAATTGGAAGTCGCGAAAGTATCGCTGTACAATTGAAAAGAAAAATTCAATGTCTTAACTATGGTTCCTGAAGTTGCTGTAATCGTTAGCGGATATAGACCCGGCGTTACAGTACCGTTAGTATAAATAGACATCGTAACAATTCCTGTAGCGGTAATTGGGTTAGGAAAGAATTGTACTGATGCACCTGTCGGCTGCCCAGTAACTGAAAACGCGGTCGCGTCGGAAAATCCTAAGTAC
>JBBRXW010000142.1:0-5935 GCA_038238295.1 Flavobacteriales bacterium
CCCCCATATGTCCTCTAACTGCTTCATGCTGACAAAGCCTCCAAACTTTTCTTTTTCTTTCAAAATCCGCTCCGACAATCCATCGCCGATGCCATAGATCTTTTTCAATTCTTCCTGACTCGCCTGATTGATATCTAAGGGTATTTTGGGAGCTGCTTTGACGAATGCCATTTTAGCATACGATTTCAATTCATTTCTTTTCGTCACCCAATCGGGAAATTTAAAATATGGCGCCATGACATTCAATAGAGAATCCGAAACCTGCGTGACTTGCTGAAACGCTTCCGGCGAATTGACATAGTGGTTCGTTTTGCGGTACGCCAGCAACCGATCGATTTCCGCTACGGACATTCCGAGTTTGTAGCCTTTAAAATCGGTAATGAAATTAGGATTGAACGGACGCATCACATCGTGCTCCCTTTTATGAAATCCTGAAGAATCTTTCGGAATCGGCAAAGCCAACCAGTGTTCTTGTTTTTTATCCAGCGATTTCGTTTCCGAATCAAAATCGATAAAGAAATAACAGCATTGAAAAACAACAATACTTCCAAGCAATGCGAACAGGCCGCTTCGTTGCGATTTCGAAAATTTAAAATAGGGCGAAAGTGTAGAACGTTTCATTTTGTCTGGCGTTGAGATACATAAAAAGGCGTAGCGTATAGAAGTTATAAGTCGAAAACCGAGCTGCGTTTCGCTCGAATCAGATCCTTGAGTTTGATCCAAAAGGCTAACGTGAGATAAATGCCAAATCCAAGTCCGGCGGTGACAAATGAAATATAGATAAAAAACAACCGCACATTATTCGCGCGCATACCCAGCTTATCCGCTAGCCGTGACGAAACGTGAAACCCGTGTTTCTCGAAAAAATATTTGAGCTGTAGGACTACTGACATTTTGATGATTTATTCTATTACGAAAGTAAACTTTTATTCATTTGTTTTTCAATAATTCTATTCCAATTGCACAAGAAAGGCAGCGGCTGTGGTTGCAGTATTCGTTTTTTAATTGCAAAAGCGATTGGGTTTGAAAAGCAGTTGTAGATTGGATACCGAAGCCCTCGAACTTTTGAATGACTGCGTTGTTTTCTGGTTGGATTTCTTCCAATAATTGAATCAAATTTTCGGCGCCTTCTTTCCCTTGACTTTTCGCATACGCAAACTGAATCGGCAGAATCGTATTGATGATAATCAAATCGATGAAAGCTTTAGAAAGCGGCTTCTTCTTTTTCGGGCTCGCCGCGTCAAACTGATAATGCGTTTCCCAATAGACCGAAGCCGACACCTGAAACAAATCGTATATTTTTTTGACGGAATCTGCCTGAATGATTTTTGAAAACAACTGTGGTTCTTTTCCGTACAGATTCGCTAATTGCGACAATCGAATCGTCGGAAAATTATCCGGTCGATGTTTGAAAAACTGAACAGGTTCTAGTTGCGGGTTTTGCAGTCGGTATTTTACGGTCAAATAATCAAATCTAGATTTTAAATTTGAAAAATACGTGTCTTCTTTTTCTATATTTAAAATTCCCAATTTACCAAAGAGCAACGCTTCAATATTTTCGATTTCGATACTTTCCTTTCGAAGCAATGCTAACGGAATGGAAACCGCCGCTTTGTAGAAAACGGCGCCATTGGTATTCAATCCAAAATTCTTCGCTAATAGACAAAAGAGTACCGTTTCCCAATCGTTCTGGGTTTGCAGCAGCAATACTTCGATTGGATTGGACTTGCGCTCTAATCGTTCAAAAAACAACCGTTCCTGCCAGTTCCGCAACACAAATTCATCTACAGCTGTCAATTGTCTTTCGCAGTAAATCCAAGTTTTCGGGAACAGTAGCGATTCGTAGTTATCGACGGTTTCCTGAGCAACATATTCCTTTAATACCAAAGTCGGTATCTCGGTATTGTCTTTTCGGAAAATTGCGGTGTCGTGTTCCCAAACTACATGAAGAATCACATTCTCATATGCCTGGTCGCGTTCGTGGTGGTGCAGATACCAATCGGAAGATTGCAAATGAATTTCTACATTTCCGGCCCATTTCTGGGAATCGATGCTAATATGCGCATTGAAAAAATCAGGACCGGCTAACTGTAAGTAGTGCCCGGCGTTCAAAATCGTAACGGATTGTTGGTGTGTGGTTTGCAAATTCGAAGTGTCGAATTTCTTGAATTTCCACAGGTAGTGCAGGAAATCTTCTTTCATGATATATCTTTTAGATGGCGTGTAATAGAAGAACTAAAGTAAGAAAAAAATCAACTCCAATTACGCAACTAAAATTATTTCAATAAGTAAAGTTGGGCACACGCCCGGGCATCAGATAATGCTTCGTGGTGGTTGAGGGTGATATTGTTGCGATCGCTGCAGTATTTGAGATTGGCAGGTTTGTATCCTTTAGCGCGATAGATCCGACAGGTGCATTCCCAGCGGTCTGCGATCTCGAGTTCATCGTAATACAACCCGTAATGCTTCATTGTTTTCATCAGCACATTTCGATCGAAGGATTCGTTGTGCGCGACGATTTTTCTTCCGTACAACCGCTTTTGAATTTCAGGAAACAGGCTGTCGAAAGTTTTACCGTTGATCGTTTCCACCGGTTTGATACCGTGGCACATTATATTCCTGTACCAGTATTCGTTATTTGGCGGCTGGATTAAAGTATAGTATTCTTCAACAACGATTCCGTTTTCGACGGTCACAATACCAATAGCACAGGCACTTTCGGGATGTCCTGTGGCGGTTTCAAAATCGATGGCGGTAAAAGTCATACTAGGAAATTTTAAAATTCCTATAAAAAAAATTCCAAATTCCTAAATTGAAGGTTGGATTTGGAATTTTAGTATTGGAGTTTTATTTTACTTTATCGTTCCGATAATATCGTACTTCGTAATGATGTGATGCTTCCCGTTTCCTAAATCAATCAGTACTGCTTGATTTTCTTTGGTGAATAGTTTGGACACTTCTTCAATCGGCGTTCCTAGTTTTACGATCGGATAAGGTTTGCCCATCACTTCACGAATTGGTTTTTCGGCGGCATTTTTATCGGAGACATAAATCTGAAATAAATCCGATTCGTCTACCGAACCTACGAAACCGGTAATATCAATCACCGGAATCTGAGAAATTTTATATTGACGCATCCGATCGATGGCATGTGAAACCAATTCTTCGGTGCGGACAATGATTAAAGGTTTATCGATGTGGTCTTTGATAACGTCTTCGGCTTTGGTGATTTCTTCATCGAGGAAACCTCTTTCGCGCATCCAGTCGTCGTTGAACATTTTCCCCACATAACGGCTTCCTGAATCGTGGAATAAAACCACGACTACATCGTCCGGCTTGAAATGTTCTTTGAGCTGCAACAATCCTTTGATGGCTGAACCCGCTGAGTTTCCAACAAATATTCCTTCTTCTAAAGCTATTTTTCTGGTGTAGACAGCGGCGTCTTTATCGGTCACTTTGGTAAAGCCGTCGATTAGAGAGAAATCGACATTTTTAGGAAGAATGTCTTCCCCAATACCTTCGGTAATATAGGAATAGACTTCATTCTCATCGAAGATTCCGGTTTCGTGGTATTTCTTGAACACCGAGCCGTAGGTATCGACACCCCAGATTTTGATGTTCGGATTTTTTTCTTTTAAATATTTAGCTACTCCGGAAATCGTTCCTCCGGTTCCCACTCCAACAACAAAGTGCGTAATTTTTCCGTCGGTTTGTTCCCAGATTTCCGGGCCGGTTTGCTCGTAATGCGCAATCGAGTTGGATGGATTATCATATTGATTGACATACCACGAATTCGGCGTGTCTTCACCCAATCTTTTGGAAACGGAATAATACGAACGCGGATCGGTTGGTTCTACATCGGTTGGGCACACAATGACTTTTGCACCTACAGCTCGCAGGATATCCATTTTTTCTTTGGATTGTTTGTCGGTGATCACGCAGATTAGTTTGTATCCTTTTACGATGGCGGCTAATGCCAATCCCATTCCAGTATTTCCGGAAGTTCCTTCGATGATGGTGCCGCCTGGTTTGAGGCGTCCGTCGGCTTCAGCATCTTCGACCATCTTAACAGCCATACGATCTTTTACCGAGTTTCCCGGATTGAAGGTTTCTACTTTGGCCAAGACTAACGCATCGACTTCTGCGGTGACTTTATTGAGGCGAACCAAGGGAGTGTTTCCAATAGTTCCTAGTATATTTTCTGAGTATTTCATTTTTGAGCTGGTGAGGTTTTTAGACCTTAAGTTTAAAATTTAGGTTACAAAGATATTGATAAAAAGAAAGTTTGCAAGTTTGCACAATGTTAATTCGAAAACGTTTGCGTGAGGGATTGCAGCAAGTACCGCGTACTGCGGAAAGCCCGACCCACAGGGGCACGTCCATAGGATTATTGAAAGAATGTCCACACAAGTCCGAATCGAATCAAGAAATCGCGGTACGGATAGTTGGGTGCATTGTAGAATTTATTACTGCTGGACCATGCGGAATTGAAGTGCTCGGCTTTGACAAAGATGCGGCATTGCTTGATGCGGCCATTGATGAAGAAATCGCAGTTGGCAAAGTCGCCGATTTCCTTTTTATTTTGTGCGAAAAATTCAGCTATGACAGGATTATAACCGTCGGCGTAGTATTTCGTGAAGTAATTAAAGGTCACGCCGGTTTGTAGGTAAAGTGCTTTGGTGAAGAAATAATCGGAGAAATAAAGCGTGTTTCGGGTAACGAATTGCGGTACGTTGAGGATGTCATTGGACTGTTCTGTTTTTTGGTAGAGCAGTGTATTATCGAGTGCAAATTTTCCGTATTTGATTTCCTTATTGACTTTTATCGAAAGGTATTGAATGGATTTTCCGTATTGTTTCGGCGAAACCAATTGGATAGAATCGTTGGTACTGTCATCGCTGAAATAGAGGAGATTATCGAAATTAGAAAGCTGTAATGAAGCGTTGGCCCATTGGGTGTCGGCATGGATTTGAATGGTATTAATTTTTTCGTTTTTGAAATCATTGTACCAGTTGTAGCGAATATAACTGCTTTGGTGCAGGTTGTAATTATGATCGGGAAGCTTGTTGGCATTCTGGTATTCGAAAGACAGGGTGTTTTTCGGAGTAAAACGATAGGTGATTTTACCTTCGATATTGGTAAGGGATTGGTTGGTAATGGAATTGGAATAGATTAAGCGTGCATTCCATTTGTTTTTCTGGTATTCGTATTGCGCTCCGAAATCGTTGATTTTGTCATGGAGCGAACTTGGAATCGTTTGGGAGTTGAGCAGTACAATGGCATCGAAATAGTAATTATAGCGAAAGTCATCAACGAAGAATTGGAATTTCCCCAGCGTAGTATTTTCGTAGATGGCACCGACTTTATTATAGAGGCGGTTGTAATGCGTTTGATCGTTGATACCGCTGGCAACATACGAATCGCCAAAATGATTGATCGATTTATTTCCTATTGTTGATGCGACCGTGGCCTGATTGTATTCGAAATATTTGTATTCGTAATTGAATTCATGCGTGATATAAAGATTGTTACTGCCTTGAGTCGGGTTGATTCTGAAACTATGATCGAAGAATAGCCTTTTCCCTTTCAACAATGATTTGGCATCGGTTAGGTAGACTTCTAGCCGTTGTCTTTGTTTAAAGTCGACATCCTTGCTTTCGAAGTCTTCTGGAGTTGTGATGCCGCCATTTTCGCCATTGAGAATATCCTGTCCGGCGTAATGAGCATTGACAGAATAGCGTCTGGTTTTGGTTGCATAACTGGTGGTGAATCGGAAATTGCCTGAACTTGATAACTGATTGATATATTTTCCGAGCGAACGCAAACCTTTGTAGGCAATAGAGAAATTGAATCTTTCGGAAGTATTCAGTGTCAGCAACGCATCGACGGATTGCCCCTGCTGCATCACTGTTTTAAAATAGAGATCGGTAATCGG
>JBBRXW010000143.1:0-5922 GCA_038238295.1 Flavobacteriales bacterium
GATCACGAGATAGTTATCCGCTAAACCTTTATTCAGCCCTTGATTTAAGATCAAATCGCCAACACCTGATGATATTTTCATTGCTGTATTTAATTGTTGGATGGCCAGATTGTATTTTCCATCGAGCGTATTGACTTCCGCTAAACCTTTGTAGGCAAAAGATTGAAGACTGTTTGCTTTAATTTCCTTGGCGAATGCAAGAGATTTTGTAAAGCATATTTTAGCAGAATCTTTTTGATTTAAGGAGATAAAACAATAGCCTTTATTGTAAGTGATAACACTGAGATTAGCATTCATTGCAAACGCATCATCATTGGCATGGTTGAGGTGAAACAACGATTTATTAAAATAATTTTGAGCAATATCACAGGTCATCTGCTCCTTATAAACCAAACCTCGGACAGCATAATTAAATCCTAGTAATGAATGCCACGGTTTTTTTTGATTGGAGTTAGTAGCGATTTGTATGGCTTGGTCGAGATACGAATGGGCTTTGTCATAAATTTTCAACTGCTCATACTGAACTCCTAACTTATTATAAATATTGATTTTGAATCCATCATCGGTAACGTTGGGTAATAAATTGGAAGCTTTTACGGCGTAATCTAATGCTTTGACATAATTCCTTTTGGAAGAATAGGCTGTAGATATCAGTAACAGTGCATTGATTTTATCCTCAAGCGCACTAGGCTGTGCATTATAAATTTCGAATCCGATTGCGATTGCTTTGTTGGGATTTTCATACAATTCAGAATTGCCTTTTTTCAAAAGACTGTCCATTTTTTTTTGGGCACGCATCGATAATCCCGAACCAATCAAGAGAAATAGCGAGATTGCAAACGATAAATAGGAGGTTAATTTTGCTTCCATTATGCAGCGTTAAATTTCTTTTTTTCGGCAATTTCGTCAGTTAAAAATTTAATAAACACATTCGGTGTAATTCCAGAAATATTTTTGAAAACCGCCGAGAAACTGCTATGTGAAGAAAACCCACATTCTTCAGCCAAATAGCTTACTTTGTAATTCAAATATTTCGGCTCCGTTTTTAATTTTTTGACGATGTAGTTGATGCGCAGTTCATTGATATACCCATTAAAATTTTTCCCTTTATACTTATTAATCACCTCGGAAAGATATTTTGTATTGGTGTCAAACTGTGTCGCCATCAGTGCCAATGAAATCTCTTTGTTGAGGTATTTTTTTCCGACTTCGAATTTCATTAATTTAGACAGCAGCATATCCTCAGTTTCTTTGGGAATGGAAAGATTCTTTGTGGCCACTTTTTCAATGGGTTCCGCATTTTCTTCCGACTTTCGAATCAATTTTAAATAGTTGACTATATCAGTGGCATGTTTAATTCTCGTGTTGTGCAGCCATCGCATAAATATCCCAATTAGTAGTAATACGACTGCTAGAATTCCCAGAACCCAATAAATTTTTTCTTGCAATGCTTTTGTTTCCGTACTTTTTATTTCAGCATTTTTTTGCAATAGCTCAAATGCATAATTGGTGGCTACCGTTGTTTCTGTGCCAAAATCATTGTCTGCAAAACCATCTTTGAGTTTAAATTCTTGAAACTTTACGTTATTTCCGGTGACCAGATAATTTTCAGATAATTTTTGATAAATGCATTTTAAAAGAAACGGATTCTTAATAGTACTGCTTGATTTTAAGGCATCATCTAGTAGCGCTATTGCTTTAGAATATTCCTTTCTTTCAAAATAATAGGAACTAAAATCAAGGAGTGTAACTATTTTCCAATAAGTGTCACGAGGGAATGTCTCTATTGATTGCATACTTTTTTGATAATAAACCGCCGCTTCGTGCAATTGTGAATTTTTCAAAAAAGCGTTGGCAGTTATTTGCAGTGGTGTTCCCTTTGTGATAAAGGCATACGAAGTTTGATCCTGATCAGAAAGTGTATTTAAAAAAGCAGTATAGTATTCAGCTTTGTGACGCGTGTTGCTACAAAAAAGCTGATAGGCCATTACTTTTTTTTCTAATACACGATTTCCAGCAGCTAGTTTTTGCGCTTCTTCAACGTACGGCTTGGCTATTTCAAAAAGGTCTAAAAAGGAATAAATTTCACTCGCCAGTAAAAGAATCTCTATTCGGGTGGCTTTGTCATTTTTTGACGATGCTATCGTAAGTGCAGTTTGTATGCTTTTTATAGCAAGCGTGTAATTCCCTAAAACCAAATTCCCTTTTGCAATAAGCAAATTGGCTTGCGCAGCTGCTAAGGAATTGTCGTCAGTATTTACTAAATGTTCGCTAATTTTTATGGTCTGCTCTGGATTTGAATACAATTCTTCGCTCGCTTTTTTAAGCAATACGTTGCTATCTCCATTCTGTTGTGAAAATGAAAATGTAGCATACAGCATAAACAAAACATATCGTAGGAGACTTTGTAACATCAGCGCAAAAGATATCTACAAAAATAGATTTTTAACTTAAATGAAAGTATAAAATTACAATGTAATTAGTAAGATCTTAGAGGGTGTTTTTTGAACATTCAACGTATTAAAGAATTCAAATGAAATACTTACTTTTGGGCATGTTTACGGAATTAAAAAATCATCTCCACAATCAATTTTCTTTTTTAAACGGAAAGAAGTTGTTACTTGCCGTGAGTGGTGGCATCGATAGTATGGTGATGGTGCATTTGTTTGAAAAGTTGAAATTCGATACCACCATCGCACATTGCAATTTTCAACTACGCGGCATCGAAAGTTTCGACGATGAGAAATTTGTGACTGCTTATGCAGCATCGAATGGTATTCCGATTTTCACGACAAAATTTGACACCAAAGCTTTTGCAGACGATTATAAACTATCCATTCAAGTTGCCGCAAGGGAATTGCGTTACAATTGGTTTTATGAATTGCTCGATGCCCATCAATTCGATTACATTCTGACCGCACATCATGCCGACGACAACCTCGAAACGTTCCTCATTAACCTTTCGCGTGGCACTGGACTGGATGGGTTAACCGGCATTCCAGCGCAAAACGATAAAATTATCCGACCGCTTCTGGCATTCAGTAGAGTTCAAATTGAAAAGTATGCAGCAGAAAATAAAATCCTGTGGCGTGAAGATAGCAGCAATGCAGCCGACAAATACCTGCGCAATAAAATCCGGCATGATTTGGTTCCAATATTGAAAGAATTGAATCCGAGTTTCCTTTCCGCTTTTCAGAAAACACAATCCTTTCTGCAGGAATCGCAGCTAATGGTAGAAGATGCATCGATAATGATCTATCAGCAGGTGGCACAGGAAGCAGGTGAAGAGATTCATTTTAATATCAAAAAGCTGAAGCAGTTGCCTAACTATTCTTCCTATCTATACCAATGGCTGAAGGAATTTGGGTTTACCGCCTGGCAGGATATTTACGACTTAGTCAATGGTCAGACTGGGAAGCAAATCTTCTCTTCGCAGTTTCGCCTGTTGAAAAACAGGGATTTTTTAATTGTGAGTCCATTACCGAAAACAGACGATTCACCCAAATTCTGCATCGAAAAAGACCAGCAGGAAGTTAATTTTCCCTTAAATCTGTCGTTTTGTAAAGTAGCCGACATCGGTACCAGTTCAAATGCTATTATATTTGTCGACGAAGATCAGCTCACCTTTCCGTTGCATTTGAGAAAATGGGAGGAAGGCGATACTTTCCAGCCTTTTGGGATGGAGGGCAAATCGAAGAAACTAAGCAAGTTTTTTAAGGACGAGAAACTCGCAATAACGGAAAAGGAAAATACTTGGCTTTTATGTTCTGGAAATCAAATCGTTTGGGTTGTCGGCATTCGACAGGACGAGCGTTTTAAAATTGAAAAATCAACACGAAATATTTTACAAATAGCGCTACGGCAATGAAAAAAATAATTTTTATACTGCTTACTTTTTTGGGTTTCTTTAATGGAAATGCCCAGATTTTAGAACCGGTAAAATGGACCTCCAGAATCGAAAAAAAATCGACCACGAATTTTACTCTTGTTTTTGATGCCACCATTGAAAAGGAATGGCATATGTATTCGAAGTATACTCCGGATGGTGGCCCGCTACCTTTGGAAATGGTTTTTAAAGATCAAAATGGAAATTTCGATTTAGTGGGAAAAACTAAAGAACGATATACCAAAACAGAGTTCAATGATATTTTTGGTGTGAATGAAATCTTTTTTGAAGGAAAGGCGCACCTCGAACAGGAAATAAAATTGACCAACCTCAAGCTAAAAACCATTGAAGTAAAATTCGATTATCAGGTTTGCAAGATGAGTTGTATTAATGCGTTCAAAAAATTCGAGTTTACCATTCCGGAACCTGCTGCAATGCCTGTCGCTCCAATCGTTGAGGCCACTCCTAAAACTGACACTGTTGTAGCTCCACCAAAGATGGTAGTAGTAAAAGCGTCGCCAATGACTACGATGATCATTCCACCAAAACCAGCACCAACTCATGGATTGTGGTCGATTTTCTTCATCGCTTTCCTGTCCGGATTTGCTGCATTACTGACGCCTTGCGTGTTTCCATTGATCCCAATGACGGTCAGTTTTTTTACGAAACAGAGTAAAACGAAAGCCGCTGGAATTAAAAATGCGATTACTTATGGAATTTCCATTATCGTTATTTATGTGCTTTTAGGTTCATTGGTGACGGCACTATTCGGTGCGGACGCCTTAAATGCTTTAGCGACGAATGTCTATTTTAATGTTATTTTCTTCCTGTTATTGGTATTTTTTGCAGCTTCCTTTTTGGGTGCTTTCGAAATCATACTCCCAAATTCTTGGGCGAATAAAATTGACAGACAAGCCGATAGAGGCGGTATTATAGGAATACTTTTCATGGCGCTGGCTTTGGCAATTGTTTCGTTTTCGTGTACGGGTCCGATTGTGGGCACGCTTTTATTTGAAGCCGCTTCGCGAGGCGGCATTGGCCCCATCGTTGGTATGTTGGGATTCTCGTTAGCCCTTGCTTTGCCTTTTATGTTTTTCGCCATGTTTCCGAGTTGGTTACAATCGTTACCGAAATCAGGTGGGTGGCTCAATACGGTAAAAGTATTTTTAGGATTTTTAGAATTGGCATTAGCATTCAAATTTTTGTCGAATGCTGATCTAGTGCTACAATTGCATTGGCTGGAGCGCGAAGTTTTCCTCGCCATATGGATTGCTATATTCGGAACGTTAAGTTTATATCTGTTCGGTAAGATCTCGATGCCACACGATAGTGCTTCTCCGAATATTTCCGTGGGAAGATTAATGCTTGGCTTACTGATTTTATCATTCACAATATATATGATTCCAGGTCTTTGGGGTGCACCATTGAAATTGATCAATGCTTTTCCTCCATCGATAGAATATAGTGAAAGTCCATTAGGATTTGGAAGTTCCCAAAACAATGCCACCGCTACCACTTTGCCTGATGGTGCTGTTATGGGGCCGCATGGCATTACCGTTTTTAATGATTATGAAAAGGGATTGGCATACGCAAAGATAGTCAACAAACCAATTATGCTCGATTTTACGGGATATGCCTGTGTCAACTGCCGGAAAATGGAGAACAATGTCTGGTCGGAAAAAGCAGTTTTAGCACTATTGAAAAATGAAGTGGTTCTGATTTCCCTTTATGTAGATGACAAACGGGACTTGCCGAAAAACGAACAAACTGTTTCGAAAACTACCGGCGCTGATATTGAAACCATTGGTGACAAATGGACGGATTTTATGATTACAAAATACAAAACCAATACACAGCCGTTGTATGTGCTGACGGATTTGGAAGGAAACAATCTCAATCCCACAGTGCCAACAATTAGTTATGTTGCTGCCGATGAATACGAGAATTGGCTAAAACTAAGTATAGCAAACTTCAAAAAGTAAAGAATCCCAATCGAAAGGTTGGGATTTTTAGTTTAATTTTATTTTTTATATAAA
>JBBRXW010000144.1:0-5872 GCA_038238295.1 Flavobacteriales bacterium
AAAGACCTTTCTTCTTTTGGTTAACCAACAATAGGAAAGCGCCGTAGAAAAACACATGGGCAGCTGTCCACATTCGGACGCCATTTAAGTCCCAAAATCCGATGACGCAGGCAAAGGAAATCAACAAGACCCACATCACCTTATTCATCGACTTGCCTTTATAGAGATCAATCAGCAGCCAAATATTTCTGGAATAAAAAAACCCAAATGCAATCCCAAAAACGGCAAATAATATATTTCCATTCTGAGTAAATAGCGATAAGAGGTATGTCACTAACGGCTGATAGATATCAACAGTGCCGCTATCTTCGGAGTAAAAATTGGCAATAAAGGAATCCCAGCTTACCGGAGCGGCGTAGAGTTCTTCTAGTTTGGTCACGTACCGGCTCGAATCCATGATTTCAGGGCGGTACATCGTATAGCCATAAAATATCACAAACAACCACACGCTATTTTTCGCCCAGTCTTCCTTATAATGTTTGAAGGCCTGAATTAATCCGATAAACGGGGATAATAAAAAAAATACGAAATTATTTTTCAATGGATGTTTTATTACTTTACTCAAAGGAACGCCTATTTTTCAACATACGACAAAAACTTTTTGACTACATTTTCAATTTTATATTGTTCGATATTTTCAAAAATGAAGGTGTTGCTGTAATCGCCCTCCAGAAAAGCGTCAACTGTTGTAGTGTCGAATTCATTCGTCAACGACGAGAGTATGGGTCTTTTTGTCAAATAATAATCGATGAGTTTGCTGGGCGCCTGATGAACCGGGTCGTACGCTACATTAACAAGGAAATCCATGCTGCTCAATTCATTCAGCAAATCCATTCTTGGAATGTATCTTCGGATTTCCAATTTTTCATTTAAGATTGTTTGGAATGCCAACGCTAAATCCGGGGTTTCCGTGTAGATGATAAATTTAAATGGTTTCTTAACGGTCGACAAATATTCTAAAAGCGGTGTCGGATTCCGTGTTGTTCGAATAAATGTCCCCACAAAAGCAAAAGTCGGAACATCATTTTTAATGACGCCTTTATGGAGCACTACATCATCAAAACGGAAGCCTTGTGAAATCTCGATAACCTTATGCTGAAATTCAGGATAGTAGTTTTCCTTCATCATGATTTTAGGAACGGCAATATAATCTGCTTTCCGGCAAAACCATTGTTCGAAATACTTGAAATAGAAAACCTTTTTGAAACTGTCATGCACGGCGCCCATGAATGGATCTCCGCAATCCGCAATCCAAGTTTTTGAAATCGGATGTTTTTTCGTTCTTGCCCAAGCCGTTCCCCAATGTATCGAATGCGGAACCGCAACGGTAATCAATAAATCATAGGTTTCTTTTTCTTTTTGCAGCGCATTCTTTACTTTGAACATCAATTCGATATCCGGATACAATACCAATTGCAATAATGCTCGATTGACCACCCGTTTGCCCAATATCAACAACTTGGAACCTTTGGCAATATTGATATTCGGTAATTTTCGGGAACCCAAATCTTTGATTCGAACGCCGTATTCTTTTTCAAGCGGAACATGAAATTCGTCCTGCTTGATGGTATATAAAGTCACCTGATGTCCTTGTCTGCAGAGTTCTTTTACCAGTTCAGTCGTCCTGAAAGAACGTGGACTATTCTCCGGATAAAAGGCGCTGCTGACAATCAGTATTTTTTTGGATGTCATTACTCTATTTGTTTTAAAAGAAAATCGACAATCGCAGCACCGGTATTACCATCGCCGTATAAAGGAACGTTGAAAATTTCGGGCGCTATTGTCGCTGATTTTGCCAGTGCTGCAACAATTGCTTTAGTATCGGCACCGGTTAATATGTTGGCACCATTTTCAACCAATTCAATCCATTCGGTTTGGTCGCGCAACGTAATACATGGCACTTTGTGAAAGTACGCTTCTTTTTGCACACCACCGGAATCGGTAGCAATCACTGCGGCTTTGCGTTCGAGCATGATCATGTCGAGATAACCGACAGGTTCGATGATTTTAATGTTTTCAGGAATGGGAATTCCAAAACCTTCTAGCATTTTTTTTGTGCGTGGATGCAACGGTAGGATAATCGTCTTCTGATATTGTCCAAGTCCTTCCAATATGGAAGAAAGCCTGTTTTTATCATCTACATTTTCTGCGCGGTGCAACGTCGCCAAAGCGAATTTTTTTGGTTCAATATTTAAATCTGACATGATGGTGCTGTTGCCTTCCACTTTAGCCCCGTAGAATAATGCGGCGTCATACATCACATCTCCAACCTGCTTGATTTTGTTGGCAGCGATGCCTTCATTATTTAAGTTTTTTACTGCCGTCGATGTTGGTGTAAATAGGATATCGCTGGCATGATCCGTTAATATTCGGTTGATTTCTTCCGGCATTTTTCTGTTGAAAGAACGCAAACCAGCCTCCACATGCGCTACTGGAATATGCAATTTTACTGCTGCCAATGCCCCAGCAAGTGTCGAATCGGTATCGCCATAAACGAGAACATAATCCGGCTTTTCCTGAACTAACACTTCTTCAATCTTTTCTAACATTCTGCCTGTATTTTGAGCATGCGATCCGCCCCCGACACCAAGGTGGTAATTCGGTTTTGGAATATCGAGTTCTTCAAAAAAAATGTCCGACATATTGGCGTCAAAATGCTGCCCGGTGTGCACAATCACTTCTGTAATTTCACTGTTTCTCTGACGGATGGCTCTCGAAACAACGGCTGCTTTTATAAATTGTGGCCTCGCGCCAATAATGGTAATTATTTTCATTTTTAATCAATAAATAGTACTCAAACTTATTTTAAACTCACTTTGCCATTTTGGAGTACATACACATCACTGGTATGTGGGCAGGCATACTCCGCTTCACCTGTTAACGGAAGCTCCATTCTTTCTCCAAAACGCGACATCCAACCAATCTGTTTGGCGGGAACACCTACCATCAGTGCAAATGCCGGAACTTCTTTATTGACAACACTTCCCGCACCTACAAAAGAATATTCGCCAATCGTAATGCCGCAGACAATCGTGCAATTGGCACCCAAAGTAGCCCCTTTTTTTACGAAAGTGTCCCGGTATTCGTCCTTGCGAGTCACCGCGGAACGTGGATTATAAACGTTGGTAAACACCATACTTGGGCCACAAAAAACATCGTCTTCGAGATAGACATTGTCATAGACCGAAACGTTGTTTTGAATTTTTACGTTGTTGCCAACCTTGACACTGTTGCCAATAAAGACATTTTGTCCCAAGGAACATCTTTCTCCGATGACAGCACCGCCACAAATGTGCACCCAGTGCCAGACTCTTGTTCCTTCGCCGATTTGAGCACCAGCATCAATGATCGCGGTTTCGTGTTTGGTATAGTTCATTTTATTTTCTTTTTAGAAATGGATGATAATCACCTGTTAATCCAAGCGGTTCCTGTGTTCGGATGCCGCCGACGATTTCTATGGCCACACGGTTTTCTTCGAGACTGAAACCGTCTCCGTTCAAAATCTTTTCATAGACTTTGGTATGCAAATCGGTAAAACCATCAGAGAACTCGATCGATCTTCCGTTCATTGTTAACGAACGATACGTCCGTTTGCCTGCTGCTTTTTGTTCACCTGGAACATCTTCAACATCAACGGATAAAAACCAACGGACGCGGGCTTTTTCGTATTCTATATAGCCTGCGGCTTTCAATTCATTTCGGTAGTGCAATTTATTATCAATGACTTTTCCAAATACGAAGTGAAGCATGTCGAAAAAATGCACGCCAATATTCGTCGATACGCCGCCTGATTTTTTTTCATCGCCTTTCCAGGAATGGAAGTACCATTTCCCTCGCGACGTGATGTAGGTCAAATCGACATCAAATTTTGCTCCCGCTGGTGCTGCATCCACTTCAGCTTTCAACGCCATGATGGACGGATGCAAACGCAGTTGTAAAATCGTATGCACTTTTTTCCCGGTATCTTTTTCGATGGCTTGTAGTGCATCAATATTCCAATGGTTCAGCACGATTGGCTTTTCGCAAATGGCATCCGAATTCGAGCGCAAAGCAAAACGGATGTGTGAATCGTGCAGGTAATTTGGCGAACAAATCGATACGTAATCTACCGCATGACCTTGCTTCTCGCGGCGAAGTTTGTCGATATGACGGTCGAACCTTTCAAATTCGGTAAAAAAATCGGCATCGGGAAAGTAACTGTCGATAATCCCGACCGAATCATTCACATCGAGCGCGGCAATCAAATCATTGCCGGTATCTTTTATGGCTTTCATGTGTCTCGGTGCAATATATCCGGCGGCGCCTACAAGTACAAAGTTTTTCATAGTAATAGATATATTTTAAATGTAGAGTCTTTAGTGAACTATATTTTTCTTTAGAATTTGAGCTATTTTTTGATCGTAAACGACCACACCATTTTGATTGAGGTGATTGGAATCGTAAAAATGTAATGAATCATCGAGTTTTAAAATTTCATTAAAGTTATAATACTCCGCATACTTTTTCATCGAGTTATCGAACACCGCATTGTTAGAATAGCTTTTATATAAACCCGCCGTAATGGGTTGGTTGACCAAAATAAACGGAATTTTTTTCAGTTCTAATAATGCAACAATTTCTTGGAATGATGCAAATTGCTCGTCGTTAAACTTCCATTCGTTTTTTTCATAGGATTGATGTTCAAAAAAAGTCAATTCCTTTTGTACAAAACCACCTGGAATATAAGTATCCGAACCTTTAACTATATTTTCTTTAAAAGAAGCATTCAGCTGAAACCAATCCCGTAGGGTGCCATAAATAAGAGTATTATAGACTTTCATATTATTGAGTTCGAAAGCCATTTGCATTGAATACCGATCATTTTTATCATTCGCAATAATATCTAAAGCCGATTCTACACCATCGATTGAAAAGGAAGTCGGCGACACTTCGAATACGATTATTTTGGGATGAAGTTGGTCTAAGTAGCGTTGTAAAAGGACTTTTGTCTGTGTTGGAGTTTGAGCACTAGAACCAAGATTGAATGATGTAAATCCATATTCTTCGAATACCCGCGGATCGAAACCGCGATACGCGTGCGAGGAGCCTAAGAAAAGTACATCAACATTTTTGATTTTTTTGACTTCTTCCAAACGCGAATATAAATGACCTGAAGAACCTATACGGTAATTCAGATTTGGCTTTAGCATTTCAGGAGCATAAGTTCCCCATAGGAACAAAACCACAACATAAAATACGATGGCAAACAATCCAAACAGCGCAATAGATTTTATAAAGTTCTTCATAATAATCTAAAATTGGACATATATAAAAGGGGTTTCTGCTGTTTGCATATACATTCCGATCAAGAAAATAATGCCCGAATACAATACCCATTTTGCGGGTCGGCTGCATTTTATTCCTAAAGAAGCAATGGCATATTGTTCTTCTCTGCCATTCCACTCAGCAATAACAAATACTCCTATAAGACCTAGTGTTATCAAGGCTTTCACCATGCCAAAAAATTTCGGTATTGCAAATAGCGAGGGTGATGCGATTCCCGAAATATAGTGGAACGCCTGCTGAATGGTATTGGCTCTGAATAAAATAAAAGTCAACATCACTACAGTAAAAGTCAGCAACAGATTTGTCAATTCAGCAAACGATGGCAGCGTTTTTCCTTTGGCTATTTTTTTCTTTTTATTCATGGTGCCTCTGAGTATCAGCGGAATAAAATAACAGCCGTGTAAAAAGCCGAAGAGCACGTAGGTCCAATTGGCGCCATGCCAAATTCCACATATTGTAAAATTGATTACAATGGCGAAAATCAAACCCAGCTTGTCATAATCCCTGAAACTAATACTTAGCGGTGTGAAGACGTATTCGGTCAACC
>JBBRXW010000145.1:0-5870 GCA_038238295.1 Flavobacteriales bacterium
ACCTCAATATCGAAGTCATTATTTTTTCGATACTTTCCACACTGCGAACGCTTTATCTGTGGTACGGCAGAAAAAAAAGCCTCAACGCGGCCGTGCTTAAATCCAATATGACACAGGTACTGTTAAACGGAATCGTATAATTTTTTAGGAGCTGTTTCCAGCTTTCCTTCCAAATCTTTTTTTTACAAAAAAAGGATTTTCCTTCCAATCTGGGCTAGGGCAATCTATTCATAACAAGCATTTTAATTTTTTTCAAACGGTATAGTTCCTAGTTTCGAAATAATGTTTAAATTTGCATAACAAACTAACAACTGTTAGTTTTGTTTTAAACCCAACGGAATGGCAAAATTTCACAACATAAAAGTTCAGAATATTTCCAAAGAAACCAAAGATTGTTCGGTCATCACTTTCGATATTCCTGAAGATTTAAAATCGGAATTTCAATTCACTCAAGGGCAGCATCTCACGCTAAGAGCCATAATCGATGGCCGCGAAGAACGCCGCTCGTATTCATTATGCTCCAGTCCCATCGAAAACAAATGGAAAGTGGCCGTAAAAAAAATCAACGGAGGTTTGTTCTCAACCTATGTTAACGACATTTTAAAAAAAGGCGATGCACTCGAATTGATGCCGCCCAACGGAATTTTCTTTCAAGAAGCCAAAGCCACCAACACCAAAAATTATATCGCCTTTGCTGCCGGAAGCGGTATCACACCAATACTTTCGATCATCAAGACGCATTTGGCCGTCGAACCGAACAGCACTTTCAAATTGTTTTATCTGAACCGAAGCGTAAAATCAATTATCTTTAAAGAAGAAATTGAATTATTGAAAAATCGCTATTTCGGACGTTTCGAAATCTTCCATTTCCTGACCAAAGAACACCGCACGGTAGAATTATTCAACGGAAGATTCACCAAAGAGAAATTGCAAATCATCGCCGAAAAACTTATCGATGTTCCTTCGATTGACGATTGCTTCCTCTGCGGCCCGGAAGAAATGATTTTCCTGATTCGTGACGAATTGATGGCTGCCGGACTATCCGAAGATAAAATCCATTTCGAATTATTCACCACCGGAAATTCCGAAGCCGACAAACAAAGAGTCAGTAAAATTCTCGAAAATAAAGTCGAAGGCACCGAAGTCACCATCATCGATGGCGGAAAAGAATTCCATTTTATCATGGAGGAAGACTACGACAATATCCTAGACGGCGCCTTAGCAGCCGGAGCCGATCTGCCTTTTGCCTGTAAAGGCGGGGTTTGTAGCACCTGTCGTTGCAAAGTCATCGAAGGCAGCGTAGAAATGAAAGTCAATTATGCGCTCGATGCCAACGAGGTCGCAAAAAATTATATTCTGAGTTGCCAAGCCGTTCCTACTTCCAAAAAAGTAGTAGTCGACTTTGGCGCCTAACCATAAATTGAAAAATGATGTCAGAACAAGAACTCAAAAACTTAGAAACTATTTTCGATCAACGGATCGCGAATGACGAAAAAATTGAACCAAAAGATTGGATGCCGGAGAAATACCGCAAAACGCATATCCGCCAGATTTCCCAGCACGCACATTCCGAAATTGTCGGCATGCTTCCGGAAGGAAACTGGATTACTCGTGCGCCATCTTTGCGCAGAAAAGTAGCCTTGCTGGCGAAAGTGCAGGACGAAGCCGGACATGGTTTGTATTTATACAGCGCCTGCGAAACCTTAGGCGTTTCCCGCGAAGAACTCTACGAACAATTGCATTCGGGTGAAGCAAAATACTCCAGTATTTTCAATTATCCAACGGTAACTTGGGCCGACATGGGAGCCATTGGCTGGCTCGTAGATGGAGCAGCGATTATCAATCAGGTGCCGTTAACAGCAACCTCCTTTGGACCATATGCCCGTGCGATGGTGCGTGTTTGCAAAGAAGAAAGCTTCCATCAACGACAAGGTTTTGAAATCATGATGACACTAGCCAACGGAACAGAAGAACAAAAAGCGATGGCGCAAGACGCACTCAATCGCTGGTGGTGGCCTTCATTGATGATGCTTGGTCCAACCGATGCCGAATCGGTACATACCGAACAATCGATGAAGTGGAAACTCAAAAGAAAAACCAACGATGAATTACGCCAACAATTTGTAGATCAAACCGTGCCACAAGCCGATTTAATTGGACTTACGATTCCAGATCCGGATTTAAAATGGAACGACGAAACCAAACGCTACGATTTCGGCGCAATGGATTGGGACGAATTCTGGCAAGTCGTTAAAGGCCACGGACCGTGCAACAAAGCGCGTCTCGACGCCAGAAGAAATGCTTGGGACAACGGGAAATGGGTTCGTGATGCCGCGATGGCGTATGCGGACAAACAAGAATCGAAATTAGAAACAGCAGTATAAAATTGAGCATCCATGAAAAATTGGCCACTTTGGGAAGTATTTATAAGAAGTAAAAACGGACTCGAACACCGTCATTGCGGTAGTCTTCACGCATCTGATGCCACGATGGCACTCGAAAATGCTCGCGATGTTTACACGCGTAGAATGGAAGGCGTCAGCATTTGGGTCGTCCCATCAAAAGAAATCACAGCATCCAACCCGGATGATAGCGCAGAACTTTTCGATCCGGCAAAAGACAAAGCCTACCGTCATCCCACTTTCTACGAATTGCCCGACGAATTAAAACACATGTAAGATGAGCAATAACCTAGCACAATACATCTACGGAATTGCAGACAATACGTTGATTTTAGGACAACGTCTCGGTGAACTTTGCGGCCACGGCCCCAATCTAGAAACCGACATAGCCATGACCAACATCGCACTCGATTTGCTTGGGCAAACCCGCAGCTACTATCAATATGCTGCAAAAATATTGGGCGACGATGCCACCGAAGACACCATTGCCTTTATGAGAAACGAAAGGGAATATAAAAATGTTTTGCTCGTCGAGCAGCCCAATACCGATTTCGCTTACGCCATCGCAAGACAGTTTTTGTTCGATGTTTTTCACTTTTTACTGTTGAGCGAATTACAGCACAGTCCAGACGAAACGCTGGCTGCCATCGCCAAAAAAAGCCTCAAGGAAGTGAGTTACCACAAGCGATTTTCTTCCGATTGGATCAAACGTTTGGGCGACGGTACATCGGAAAGCCACGACAGAATTCAAAATGCTATCCATGATTTATGGACATTCACCGACGAATTATTTCACCAAACCGATGCCGATATCGCCATGGTTTCCGCAAATATTGGTGTCGATGTTACCGAATTGAAAGAAGCATTTTATACCAGCGTCAATGAAATTTTACAGCAAGCAACGATACAAATTCCCGAGATGAAATATTTTCAAAAGGGAGGGAAACAAGGCATTCATAGCGAGCATATGGGCTTTCTGCTTGCGGATTTGCAATACATGCAGCGCAGTTTTCCAAATATGAATTGGTAGTTTAGGAGCTAATCCCGCTATCATCCCAAATCTCTGCGAGGATTTTCCTTTCTATCGGGGCTAGGGCAATACGAATACAAAGACATGATTGAAACGACATCACCTATCGACCAAAAACTTTTCGAAATTCTCGAAACAGTTTCCGATCCCGAAATTCCGGTGCTTTCCATCATGGAAATGGGTGTGGTTCGCAGTGTCAAATTAATAAATAAAATTGTTGAGGTTTCCATCACACCAACCTATAGCGGTTGCCCCGCGATGGATGTGATTGGCGATGATATTAAAAAGGCTTTGAAAGAAAATGGTTTTGAATCAAAAATAAATTTAGTGCTTTCACCGGCTTGGACCACCGATTGGATTACACCAAAAGGGCGACAAGCATTAGAAAAATACGGAATCGCCGCGCCATTAGAAGCCGAAGCCGACAAAGATGTTTTATTGCACAATAAGAAGTTAGTCAAATGCCCGCAGTGCGGATCAACGAATACCAAAATGATCAGCCAGTTCGGATCAACAGCTTGTAAGGCATTTTTCCAATGCGAAGACTGCCTCGAACCGTTCGATTACTTTAAATGTTTAAAATAATGATCAATTAAAATGGACTCAATAGTTTTAAAAGTAGAAAACAACATTGGATTTATAACTTTGAATCGACCTGAAGTATTCAATAGTTTCAACCGTGAAATGGCTTTGTCATTACAGCAAACACTCGATAAGTGTTCCGCAGATGCGAATGTCCGAGCGATTGTCATCACCGGAAGCGGGAAAGCATTTTGTGCCGGACAAGATTTAAAAGAAGTCACTACACCGGAGTTGATGCCAGGTTTCCGCAAAATCCTTGAAGAACATTACAACCCAATCATCCAAAGAATCCGTACCATCGATAAACCGATAATTGCCGCTGTCAATGGCGTTGCCGCCGGAGCCGGAGCGAACATTGCGTTGGCGTGCGACATAGTGGTGGCTGCCGAAAATGCCTCGTTCATTCAAGCGTTTAGTAAAATTGGATTGGTTCCCGACAGCGCCGGAACTTTCTTTCTACCGCGATTAATTGGTTTTCAGAAAGCGTCCGCACTAATGATGCTTGGCGATAAAGTAGGCGCCAGAGAAGCGTATGAAATCGGCATGATTTATAAATTTTATCCAGTAGCTTTCTTTGAAGAAGAAGTCGAAAAACTAGCCATAACCCTTTCACAAATGCCAACACACGCGTTGGGATTGACCAAAAAATTATTAAACCGTTCGATGATCAATAATTTGCAGGAGCAATTGGCAATGGAATCTGATTTGCAAATCGATGCGAGCGCATCAAATGATTATCAGGAAGGCGTCAATGCTTTTGTAGAGAAAAGAACTCCCGAATTCAAAGGCAACTAAAAAATCTAAAATGGAAGTAGCAATCATAGGTTCAGGAACAATGGGAAGTGGTATCGCGCAAGTCGCGGCATCATCAGGTTGTTCCGTAAAAATTTTCGATACCAATAAAGCAGCACTTACTAAATGTGAAAAAGCTCTAGAAAATACCTTGACGAAATGGGTCGAAAAAGGAAAAATCAATAGCGCCGAAAAATCAAGGATTACTGCCAACATTAATTATGCTACTGCCTTGAGTGAATTATCCTATTCCGATATGGTCATCGAAGCGATTGTCGAAGATCTTGATATTAAACGAAAATTGTTTTCGGAATTAGAAACGTATGTCGCCCCGGATACTATATTGGCTTCCAATACGTCCTCACTTTCTATCGCCTCGATTGCCGCTTCGTGCCAAAAACCGCAACGCGTAATCGGAATACATTTCTTCAATCCAGCGCCATTGATGCAACTGGTTGAGGTCATTCCAGCGATCCAAACCAGCAAAGAAGTTCTCGATAAAGTAATACAAATTATTTCCGATTGGAAAAAAGTAGTAGCGGTTACCAAAGACACGCCGGGATTTATTGTCAATCGTGTCGCGCGGCCTTTCTATAGTGAAGCCTTGCGCATTTATGAAGAAGGAACCGCCGATTTTGCGACGATTGATTGGGCAATGAAAACATTCGGTGAATTCAAAATGGGCCCCTTCGAATTGATGGATTTCATCGGGCACGATGTTAATTATACCGTGACGGAAACGGTCTTTGCATCGTTTTATTTCGACCCAAGATACAAACCGTCATTTACACAAAAACGTCTACTAGAAGCGGGGTTTTTAGGAAAAAAATCAGGACGAGGGTTTTATGATTATTCTAAAGAAATGCCTCTTCCACAGCAGGATAATGTTATCGGACAAATGATATTTGACAGGGTTTTAGTGATGCTGATTAATGAAGCTGCAGAAGCTTTATTTTTAAATGTCGCAACAGCCAAAGACATCGACAATGCCATGAGCAAAGGCGTAAATTATCCGAAAGGATTATTGGCGTGGGCAGATGAAAAAGGAATCGCTTGGTGCGTCG
>JBBRXW010000146.1:0-5851 GCA_038238295.1 Flavobacteriales bacterium
AATCCTGCAGCAGATAGTCATAATGGTGCTCCAAACAATAACTTCATTGGGATTTATTCTCTTCAACATACACCACCACTATATAATTATTATAGTGAAGTAATCCAAACTACATTAAATAACCCGTTAGTAGCCAATCAACAATATGTGTTGTCATTTTGGGCACAAGTAAATAATGATTATTCGGATGGAGGACCGACAACCAATATTCCAATACCGTTAAATTTCTCATCAATGCCTGGAATGGCTGTACAACAGAATCTGTTTAATAATTTTCAGGTTCAATTTCCATTATCACGACAAATTGTTCCAACAACGGTAGTGCCCAATGATAATCAGTGGCATTTTTACAGCATTGCTTTTACGGTGCCTGCAGGAACTCCAAACCACAATGTATTGACTTCCTATGAAGGTGTTTTTCCAAATCCTGTAGATCGTATCGGATATGTTTTTGTTGACGATATTACCATCGTTCCAGTCACGCAATTGACCGTATTGGATTTGCCTGCAACAATATGTACCAACCAATCATTAAATGATTTGAGTAACTTTTTGGCACCGGCGCCTGCTGGCGGAGAGTTTACAGGGCCATCAGGAAGCATTACCTTCATCGGTGGTATATATTCATTAAATGCTGCTGCACTTGGAGTGGGAACCCACACGATAACCTATACGTATACCAATAATATTGGTTGTGTGGTTTCAATTGCTGATACAATCACGGTAACGAGTTGCACTAATACGCAACCCACTTTCCCTCCTATGGGGCCCTACTGTGTTGGAAGCAATCCGCCACTCTTACCACCAACTTCCATCAATGGAATTAGCGGAACCTGGAACCCTGCCGCAATCAGCACTGCGGTTGTCGGGACATTCCCGTATACTTTTAGTCCAAACCCTGGCCAAAATGGAAGCTCTGTGACAATAAACATATCGATCATTGCTGGAATTACACCCACTTTTCCTAAATTCCCTTGGCAATGTTATGGGGTAACATCCACTTTTACATTACCAACGGTTTCAAACAATGGCATTACAGGTACATGGAGCCCGCTTCCAATAAATGTTCTGGCAACGACACCCTATACTTTTACTCCGGATCCAGGGCAATGTGCAGCGCCGATAATAAAAACAATAGCGGTTTTTCAACCTTTCACGCCGACTTTCGATCCGATTGGCCCAATCTGCGTTGGACAAGAAGGTGTTGTGTTACCAAATATTTCTCTTGAAGGTGCTGACGGATATTGGGATCCTGCGGAAGTCAATAATAATGAAACTTCGACCTATACTTTTTATCCTTCAGGAGATTATTGTGCCATTCCAACTACTATGACAATTCAGGTAGCAAATCCAATCGTACCGACTTTTAATCCTGTAGGAGCTATTTGTCCTGGGGGCTATTTAGCGCCATTGCCTTTAATTTCTTTAAATGGAATTGAGGGGCATTGGGAACCGGATTTAAACAATGCTGAAACGATTACTTACACTTTTTATCCAAAAGAGGGTCAGTGCGCTGATGAAGCATATTTGACTATTGAAGTCGTTCCTCAGCCTACCTTCAATCCAATCGCTCCAATTTGTTTCGGGTCGGAAAACCCATTACCCTCAACCTCACTTGAAGGTATACCAGGAACTTGGTCACCCGATTTCGATAACACTGTTACAACTACTTATACCTTTACACCAATTGCTGAGGCAGGAGATTGTCAAAAAGCCACTATTAAAGTTGTTGTTCTAAGACCCGACGATCCATTGTGTATATGTGATGACACTTTAGTAATCTTAGCGCCCGAAACAACCCCACCACTAGTTTATCAACGCCATCAATGGATTGTAGCAAAAGATGATTTCTCAGTGTCCGGAAGCCAGGATATTACAATGCACGCAGGTGATTATATAGAATTATTGCCTAAAACTATGTATGCATCTACTGTGAAATTCTATGCCTACATCAGAGATTGTTGTTTGTCCTGTAGAATACCAGCGAAGAAAACACCATTCGAGAATATGCTGGTTTCTTTATCGGTTTTCCCAAACCCATCGAATAAAGCAGTAGAAATTTTGATGCAAAATGGTACATTCAATGTTATTAGCATTATTTCGATGGATGGCAAAACGGTATATGAAAGTAATTTCAAAAATACCGATTCCCATCAAATTGATGTCAGTTTATTTAGCTATGGAATCTATACTATTCATGTAACTTCGACTAATGGTCAGGAGTTTGCTGAAAAATTAATTAAAAATTAATTTAATTAAAACCTTTATTTCCAAAAGCCTCTCCCACCGAGAGGCTTTTTTTATCTAATCAATAAGTTATCAACGATTGTTTTAGAATAATTTAAAATATAACCGGCTTTATCTATCTTTGTCCAAAGTCAAAGAATTGTATGTTAGCATTAAATGTCAAAAATGAAACGTCCCGATTGCGTGCCGTGGTACTCGGAACAGCAGTCAGTAACGGTCCAATACCGGCAGCAGCCGATGCCTACGATCCCAAATCTTTAGAACACATCCTCGCCGGAACCTATCCGGAAGAAGCTGATATGGTCTCTGAAATGGAAGCGCTCAATAAAGTATTCGAAAAGTACGATGTAAAGGTTTTTCGCCCCGAAATCGTTGCCAACGAAAACCAAATTTTCACACGCGACATCGCCTTTGTTATTGATGATATTATTATCGAGGCCGGAATCCTGCCAGATCGGAACAAAGAATTTCCAGCGATTCAATACGTAATCGACCAAATCGATCCTGCAAAATTCAAAAGAATTGAAGACAAGGAAAAAATTCATATTGAAGGCGGCGACGTAATTCTTTGGAACGACTATATTTTTATCGGCACCTACTATGGGGAAGATTATCCGAACATAAAAACCGCCAGGACCAACAAAGCGGGTATCGATTATATCAGAGATTTATTTCCACACAAAAAAGTACTGACCTTCGATCTGGTAAAATCATGGGAGGATGCGCGTGATAACGCCCTGCATCTCGATTGCTGCTTTCAGCCGATCGGTATCGACAAAGCGATTATCTATAAAGGGGGTTTCCGTAGTGAAGCCGAATACCAGCAGCTGGTTGATTTGTTTGGAGTAGAGAATTTATTTCAGATTACCAGAGAGGAGATGTATCATATGAACTCGAATATCTTTTCCATTGCTCCCGATGTGATTGTTTCTGAGAAAAACTTCACCCGATTGAATACCTGGCTGCGCAACAATGGATTCACCGTGGAAGAGATTCCATACGCGGAAATCGCCAAACAGGAAGGATTGCTTCGCTGCTCAACATTGCCACTTATTAGAGATTAATACCCGCGTTAGGGATTGAAGCAAAGTACCGCGCACTGCGCAAAGCCCGACCGTAGGGAACGCCATAAATAAAACAAATGAAACAAACAACCAACTCCATTTTGATGATTCGCCCAGTGGCGTTTCGAATGAACGAGCAGACTGCCGTTAACAATTATTACCAAAAAGTACTGGATGGTTTGTCGCCGGAAACAGTTAATGCCAAAGCGCAAGAAGAATTTGATGCGTTCGTCAACAAATTGCGGACGGTTGGCGTGGATGTGACGGTCGTTGAAGACACGTTGGCTCCGGATACGCCAGATTCGATTTTTCCGAACAACTGGATTTCCTTTCATGACAATGGCGATGTGGTATTGTACCCCATGTTTGCCGAGAATCGTCGTTTGGAACGACGCGAAGAGGTATTGGATATGCTCGAAGATCAAGGTTTCGTCATCAACGAAATCATGGATTATACCTCGGCCGAAGAGGACGGCTATTTCTTGGAAGGCACCGGAAGCATTTTGCTCGATCGCGAAAATGACAAAGCCTATTGTGCTTTATCGCCACGAGCTGATGAAGAATTATTTATCGAATTCTGCGAAGATTTCGAATATACGCCGGTAATTTTTGAAGCGTATCAAACCGTCAACGGTGAAAGAAAACTGATTTACCATACCAATGTGATGATGTGCATTGGCGATACGTTCGCCGTAATCTGCGCCGATTGTATCGATGATAAAAAGGAACGCAAAATGGTTTTAGATAGCCTGCGTGGTGATGAGAAAGAAGTCGTTTTGATTACTGAAGAGCAGGTCAATAATTTCGCAGGCAATATGCTGGAAGTAAAAGGCAGCGACGAAAGGCGTTACTTGGTAATGAGCAAATCAGCGCACCAAAGCCTGACCAAAAAGCAGATTGCACAAATTGAAGAACACGTGACAATATTGAGTTCAAGTCTCGATACCATTGAAGCTTGTGGTGGCGGAAGCGCCCGATGCATGATGGCGGAAATCTTTTTACCAAAAGAATAAAAGAGAGAAATTCTAAAATATAAATCCCAAATCCCAAGGTTCTAAATTGGAATTTGGGATTTTTTTATTGGAATGTTTTTATATTCCGCGGATAATGCTCAAAACAGAACTGATGATATATTGCACCCCAATCGCTATCGTCAGAAATCCGACAATTCTCGAAATAGCGACGATTCCCGAGGTACCCAGTATTTTTGAAAGATAATGGGCACTTCTCAAAATCAGGTAAATGATCAACGAAGTTCCGAGAATGGCCAAACACGAAGCAACGATATCTTCCGTCGAGTGATGCTCCTGATAAAAAGCAATCAGCAAAGACATTGAACCTGGACCCGCAAGCATCGGCATCGCCAGTGGCGTCAGTGCAATGTCGTTTCGGACACGAATTTCCTGCTCGGTACTTTTGTTGATCCCTTTGTTCTTGTTGAACTTTCCGTTGAGCAGTGAAAAACCCGAACTCGCAATAATAATTCCACCGGTAATCCGGAGTGCGGTGATGGTAATTCCAAAAAATTCCAATACGTATTGCCCGATAAAAAACGAGATCATCAGAATAATAAAAACGTCTATTGATGTCCAAAGTGAAATCCGAGAACGCTCCTTTTTACTATCGTCCATGGTCAGCCCCACAAAAATCGGCACCGTACCAATCGGATTCAAAACAGAAAAAAGGGCGAAGAAAAGGTAAACGAAAATATCCATGTTTTTTGGTGTAAAGTTAGCACGGCGTCTTCCCACAAAGTTAAACTATAAATTAATCTAACGTTAAATTTGATCGAAGAAAACGCTGGTTTTTTGTACTTTTGTCCCATGAAAAATAAGAAAACATTGGTTTTAGGCGCTACGTCAAGACCCGAGAAATATGCGAATATCGCCATCAATAAGCTTGTAGAAAAAGGACATTCTGTTATGGCGATTGGTCAAAATGCGGGCGAAGTGGCCGGAATTAAGATTCAAACCAAAGCTATTCCGCTCAAAAACATCGATACCGTCACGCTCTATCTCAACGCTTTGCGCCAGCGCGATTACTACAATTATATCATCGAGACGAAACCGAAACGCGTGATTTTCAATCCAGGAACGGAGAATCCTGAGTTTTATCAATTGCTCAAAAGCAATGGGATAGAAGTCGAAGTTGCCTGCACCTTGGTATTGTTGGCGACCAATCAGTATTAATAGTTATCCGAGCAAAGTCTAGATACGGAGCTATTTCCCGCTATCATCCCAAATCTCTGCGAGGATTTTCCTTTCTATCGGGGCTAGGGGATTTCTTTTTAAAACTTTGTCTGCGAAACTGCCGGTTTACTGATCAAAAGCAACCCTAAAAATGTCAGCAGTCCGTTGACAATGATCAATTCATTATCGAAAACATAATCGCCAAAAAGCAACGCCGAATTCTTGCTAATCAAAAAGCAAATCGCCGGTGAAATCAAACAAATATACGGCACCCATTTGTCGTGCACCGTTTTCGATTTTACAAACAAACCAAAAGCATACAATCCCAAAAGTGGTCCGTACGTGTAGGAG
>JBBRXW010000147.1:0-5827 GCA_038238295.1 Flavobacteriales bacterium
CCATGGCAGTCGTTTACCAAAGATGTCGTGCTGTTGTTTTTTATTGTGATTTTGGTTTTCAATATCCCAAAAATAAAACCATTATTCAATGCCAATTTTCGCAATGCAATGGTCAGTCTAGTCGTCGTTTTATGTTGTTTTATGGGCTATTGGGTTTTGTACCACTTACCTTTAAAAGATTTCAGAGCGTATAAAGTGGGAACCAATATCCAGAAAGGAATGGAAATTCCGGAAGGCGCTCCGAAATCGGTTGTCGAAATGGTTTTCGTCTATAAAGTTAATGGTGTCAACAAAAATTTCACCGAAAAAGACTTAATGGCAATTCCACCCGGAGCCACTTTCGTAGAGCGGATCGACAATGTTATTTCGGAAGGTTACAAACCGCCAATTCATGATTTCACGATGGAGAAAGCCGGTTCCGATTATAAAGACGAATTGCTTCAAGAACCAAAATTATTGATGTATGTGATGTATGATTTATCCAAAGCGGATAAGAAAGGGTTGCAGATTTTAGAAAAACTCCATCAACAAGCCAAGGCAAAAGGCTACAAAGTAATTGCCATGACCGCTTCAGGTGCTGATGAAATCGCTAAAATTAAAAAGCAATTCGGATTTACATTCGATTTTTATTTCTGCGACGGAACCACTCTAAAGACCATTGAACGAGCGAATCCGAGCATTATCGTGCTAAACCGCGGAACGATACAACAGAAAGTTCATTATAACGATAGTAGCCTATTAAATTTATAGTTTGATTAATTCCAGTTTGCGATATGAGTGTCAGTAAAAGAAAACCAAACAGTACGGTTAGTAATGCCCGTCAGGAGAAGAAAATACGAAACAATAAAATTATTTTCTTTAGTTTCATCAGTATGGGTGTCGGCTATTACATTCTCAATTATGTCGCATCTTTAGAAAAACCGCCGATGGGTGCTACCTTCAATATCTTGTTGGGCTGCACGATCATTGCTGTAGGTGGTTTAATATTATTTTTCACTATCAAAAAACAATACTTTCCAAAGAAACGCAAGAGAAGCCATCATATATTTTTGGATGATCTTGATCATGATTCGGATTCAAAATCACCTAAGTAGCCCTTCCAGAAGTTAGGAAACATTACCATACTTTTAAGATTTTTTCGTTGCGCTATGGCTAAATTTGCCTTTAAAATAATTGATTATGAAAAAAATAACCGCTTCTTTATTACTTCTCATTGTTGCTACTGGAGTCCTGTGTTCATTCATTAAAAAAGATACCTTTTCAGAAACAGCACTCAATGAAAAACTTTTGAATTCCGAGGGGATACAGATTCCTTTTGTAGACGTTGTTAAAAATCATCAAGGAAAAGTTACAGTAATCGAAATCTGGGCTTCTTGGTGTGGCGATTGCGTTAAAGCGATGCCGAAAATGAAAGCATTGCAGGCGAACAATCCGAATGTGGATTATGTATTCATTTCAATGGATAAAACGGCTGATAAATGGAAAGCAGGCATTGAAAAACACGAACTCAAAGGCGACCACTATATGGCTAATGATGGAATGAAAGGTGTTTTTGGGAATGCTATCAACCTCGATTGGATACCACGGTATATCATCATTGACAAAAAAGGCAAAATTGCTTTATATAGAGCGATAGAAACTGATTTCGACAAAATTGATACGACTTTAAAATCACTTAAATAATGAGACATAAAATTGTTGCTGGGAACTGGAAAATGCATAAGAATGCGGAAGAAACAGAGGATTTGTTGAACGCATTGATTGATAAATTGCCAACCGATAGGGAAGCAGAAGTTATCGTCGCACCAACGTTTATCAACCTAGCTTCAGCTGTCGACCATTTAGAATTTACCAATATTGGTGTCGCGGCACAAAACATGCACGAAGCAGAAAGCGGTGCGTATACCGGTGAAATTTCAGCAGATATGCTCAAAAGTGTCGGTGTGACTACCGTAATTTTAGGGCATTCCGAACGGCGTTCTATTTTCAACGAAACTGATGCGATGCTTGCTTTCAAGGTCGATAAGGCCTTACAGCATCAAATGCGGGTTATTTTCTGCTTTGGAGAAGAACTGAAAGACCGGCAGAACAAACAGCATTTTAATGTCGTTGAAAACCAATTGCGTGATGGTCTTTTCCATATAGACAAAGCATCTTGGGAAAATATCGTCTTGGCTTATGAACCAGTTTGGGCGATTGGAACTGGTGAAACAGCAAGCCCAGATCAGGCTCAGGAAATGCATGAATTTATTCGCGAAACCGTACGGAAAGCTTTCGGAAGTAGCATTGCAGAAGACGTTTCGATTTTATACGGTGGCAGTGTCAAACCTGAAAATGCTCGTGAAATCTTCTCAAAACCGGATGTCGATGGCGGATTAATCGGCGGCGCTGCATTGAAAGCCGATGATTTTGCAGCAATCGTCAACGCTATTTAAAAACAATCCCATTACCAATAACTTACGAGATTTGACGCCATTCAAATGGCTGTTTTTTTTTAAAATAAAAATCATGTCGAACCTATATTTAGGATACCATTTTACCATCGAACCGAGAGAATTGGGCTCCGAAATCCTAATTGCCGAATTGGGCGAATTGCCATTTGAAAGCTTTATTGAAAGCGAATTTGGGGTCACGGCTTACATCCAAAAGCAATTGTGGTATGAATCGATTTTAGAGGACATTTACCTGTTACATTCGCCGGAGTTTGTCATTTCATACACCATCGAAGAAATCGAACAAGTAAATTGGAATGAAGAATGGGAAAAGAATTTTGAGCCCATTGATGTTGATGGAAACTGTCATGTTCGTGCTCCTTTTCATCCCAAAACCAATGCGGAATTCGATATTGTCATTGAACCTAAAATGAGTTTCGGAACCGGCCATCACGAAACGACACACATGATGATCCAGCATTTACTGGAAATTGATGTTGAAGGTATGAAAACCCTTGATATGGGTTGCGGTACCGCGATTTTAGCAATACTCGCAGAAATGAAAGGCGCTCAGCCGATAGACGCGATTGATATCGATAATTGGTGTTACCTGAACTCCATTGAAAATGCCGAACGCAATAAATGTGTGCATATTACAGTTTATGAAGGAGATGCTGCGTTACTGGAAGGTAAAAAATACGATTTGATAATCGCCAACATCAATCGGAATATTTTGTTGAATGATATGCAAAGCTACGTGGATTGCCTTTTACCTAATGGCACTCTTTTATTGAGTGGTTTTTATGAAGAAGACATTCCTTTTATCGATGCTTCCTGTACGGAAAAAGGATTGAAATACATAAAAAAATTCCAAAGAAACAACTGGGTATCATTGAAATACGTAAATTAGCAATTCTGTAAACATCTTATTGTCAATCGATTGTTACTTCAAAAAATCTGAGAATGGCTACTATTGAAAAAACAAAAAGAGAAACGGCAGTTGTTGAAGCTGTTAGCATCAATAACGAAATTGTTCTTTATAACGATGACGTGAATACTTTCGACCATGTCATCGATACCCTGATACGGGTTTGTGATCACACTTCGGAACAAGCAGAACAATGCGCAATATTAGTGCATTATAAAGGAAAATGTACCGTAAAAACAGGTTCATTTGATGAATTAAAACCACAATGCACACAATTGCTGGAAGCCGGACTAAGTGCAGAAATAGTATAGAAAAAGACTTCTTGGATAACTGGATATTAAGAATTAAACCTACTGATTTTTAAAATTTAACCTTCTAAGGAGTCTTCTTATTTAAATCGAAATGGAACAATACGGTAAAATCCTCATCATTGCCATGCCCATTTTCCTGTTGCTGATCGTGATAGAAAAAATCTACGGCATTCACAAAGGAGAAGATACGGTTCCTTTAATGGATGGTGTTTCGAGTATTAGTTCTGGAATTACCAATGCGGTAAAAGATACACTGGGGCTTAGCCTGACATTTATTTCCTACGAATGGTTGTTCACTAAAATAGCGTTTTTTCATTTGGAAGCCAATGCACTTACTTATGGTATCGCTTTTATTGTTATCGATTTTTACGGCTATTGGACACACCGCTGGTCGCATCGGATTAATTTTTTATGGAACAAACATGCGATACACCACAGCAGCGAAGAATTCAATCTGGCGTGTGCATTGCGGCAAACCGTTTCAAGTTTTGTCAACCTGTTTACGTTCTTATTGCTTCCCGCGGCTATACTTGGCGTTCCTCCTGTAGTCATCGCTCTAACATTACCGATCCAGTTATTTTTGCAGTTCTGGTATCATACCAAGCATATCAAAAAAATGGGGTTTCTTGAAAACATCCTTGTGACACCTTCACATCATCGCGTGCATCATGCCATCAATCCTGAATATATGGATAAAAACCATTCGCAGATTTTCATTATCTGGGACAAATTATTTGGAACTTTCCAAGCAGAATTAGAGGAAATTCCCGCAATATACGGCATTACCAGACCGGCTCAAACCTGGAATCCGATACGTATCAATTTTCAGCATCTTGCCTTATTGATTTCCGATGCTTGGCGCGCAGAAAAATGGAAAGACAAAGCAACAATCTGGTTCCAACCAACGGGCTGGCGGCCAGAAAATTTTGATGACAAACACCCGATTCACAAGATTAATGATGTATACAATTTCACTAAATACGATACTATCAACAACTCAAAATTAACTGTTTGGGCAACAGCGCAAGTATTAATTACTCTGCTGTTTGTTAGCTACTTATTCAATAACATTGCCCTGATTGGTTTACCTAAAATATTTATTTACGGCTTGTTTATTTTCGTCACTATTTACAGCTATACTGAACTGATGGATGGTCGGAAATTCTCGGTATTATGGGAAGGCATCCGCTGCATTTTTGCGTTGACGCTGCTATGGTACTATGGCGATTGGTTTGGACTCAATACTTTTCTCGTAATTGGAAATTATATCATTTCTGCCTATCTTTTACTGTCTTTAATCGGCACTGTTTATTTTGTGTTTTTTGAATTTAAAGACATAGAAACACCTTTACTTTCTTCTTAAATGTGCATATGAAAAACACTTTGATTGTTGGTTACATTGGAGTAAGTATCGGGTATTTGACATTGATATTTTTGGGATACGAGATCGCCTGGTTTCTAAAACCTTTTTTACTACCTTTTTTATTACTTATCGTGGGGAATGCTGCTCCTTTTCCATCGAAGAAATTGCTGCTTGCCGCGTTAGCTTTATCGTGGATTGGGGATATCATTCTGATGTTTACTGATAAAGGGGAACTGTATTTTATAGTTGGATTGGTGGCTTTTCTCATCAGCCACCTCTTATATATTACGCTCTTTTTGAAGCAAATCAATATCAAAAAAGGAAGCAGAAATGTATTGTTCTGGTTGAGCTGCATCATTGTTGCGTTGTATTTGCGGACGATGCTAACCGTTTTATTACCGAGATTGGGTACATTAAAAATTCCGGTTTCTGTCTATGCACTCACAATTTCAGTAATGCTAATTGTGGCTTTGAAAGGCTATTTTAGTTGGGCAAATTCAGGAAAATATTATGTGCTTTTGGGCGCGGTGTTGTTTGTGAGTTCGGATAGTTTGCTGGCGATTGATAAGTTTTATGCGCCGATTTCCTTGGCTCCTTTTGGAATCATGTTTACCTATCTGATGGCACAACTGCTGATTACCACAGGCATTTTACAACTGAATCCTCCTGCCAAAGTTTAATGTGGCAAATTGTCCTTAATCAGTCCGTAGAGAAAAGTGCCGAGCAGCGCGCCAAGCAATACCAAAATTACCGGCCAAAATCCGGCTCCCAGTAAAATAAAAATCGGTCCCGG
>JBBRXW010000148.1:0-5722 GCA_038238295.1 Flavobacteriales bacterium
GGCATGTCTTTTTCTAACGATGTTTTGGCTTTTTTTCCAGCATAAAAACCGATGCTCTCTTTTTTAAATAAGGCGAAATTATTTTTCTGGTATAATTCAACAAGATAACCATAGACTGATTTTCCGGCGGAACTGGTATAACTACTTAGTTTGTATTTTTTATTGGAGCCAATAAAAACAATCGTGTTGAAATCTTCAATTTTATCAAGCACCAAAGTGTCATTTTTACTGTCAATGAATTCAAATTCGTCGGCAAAAGCATTGTATCTCATATTGGCTTTTGTCGTTATATTTTCTACTTTGGCTTGTGCGAACATCATCTGAAGGTAAGGGGAACCTTTCGGTTTTTCGTCCGCAAATTGGTCCATTCCGGTGATGTGTACATTAAAAGGCCTAATAGTCGTTCCGCTATATTCCCTTTTCTGAGAGAAGCCGCAAAACGATAGTAAAAGCATAAAAGCAGTAGCAATGGATTTATTCATGGCGTTTATTTTTTTTAAAAGTACATTTTTCGTTTTAAAATCAATTTTATTTTGAACTTTCTTTTACAAAAGGTTGGTACTTAATTTCTGCCGCATCAAAAGCCGTTTTACTTTCTTCTAAAATGGAGGAAGAAACATCGGCAAAATCTTCGTTGGTCGTCCAAGCATGAACGGCCATTTTGATTCCGGTGTCAGTCATTTCTTTTACGCTTACGGTAGGAGCAGGATGTTTTAAAATTTTTCGATTGGCCTTCAAAATTTGCAGTATGACTTCGCGTACTTCTTTGATTTTGGTGTCGTACGAAATCCCAATGACAAGATCAGTCCTACGAGTCTTTAGCTGCGAATAATTGATGACGGTTCCATTCGATAACGCGCCATTTGGAACAAAAATCACCTGATTATTAGCGGTCAATAATTGAGTGACAAATATCTGAATATCGATTACGGTTCCCGAAACTCCTTGCGCTTCAATCGCATCTCCCAATTTGAAAGGTTTGAAAAGAATGATCAGCATTCCGCCGGCAAAATTTGACAACGATCCCTGAAGGGACAATCCGACGGCTAAGCCTGCTGCACCAAGAATCGTTAAAAACGAAGACGATTCGACCCCCAACTTGGTAATCACTGCGATAAAAAGAATTATCCGTAATCCCCAAAAAATAATATCGGAAAGAAATTCAATTAACGTAGGCTCGACTTCCCGGCGCAGCATAATCTTACGAGAAATGGTATTAATGAAGCGGATGGCCCAAATTCCGATGAATAAAAGAAGCAATGCTGCGATCAACTTTGGTGCATAAGCAACCAAAGTATTGGTAAAGGATGTCGCATATTGATCGATAAGCGATGTGTCTATTCGTAATTCCATTTTAAATAATAAAAAACCTTCCCACTAGGAGAAGGTTGTATGGTGCTGCAAAAATAAAAAAATAATCGTTCAGGAAAAATTAGTCCGCTTCTTCGTCCATTCTTTTTGTTTCCTCTTTTATTGATTCTTCTGCTTTTTCGGAAGTATCATTGCTAAAAGAATTGACTTTTTCTTTCGCGGTATCCACGGCACTGCTTGCCATATCTCCGGCTTTGTCTGCGAATTCTTCGGCTTTTTCCTTTATCATGTCGACGACATTATCGATCGCTTCACTAGCAGCGGGAATTTTTTCTTTGAGTACTTCCGCCAACTCTTCTGCTTTTTCCATCAATGGCGCCGCAGCATCTTTCGCTTTTTCAATATTCTCTTTTGCAAAATCGCTTGCTTTGTCAACATACGGACTCGCTGCTTCTTTCACATTTTCCAATGTGTCTCCGGCTTTGTCCGAACCGAATAAATTTTTAAAAAATGATCCTAATCCCATGGTATTGGTGTTAATTGGTTAATCTTCAAATTTACGAAAAAATCCTACGGTTTGCCGCTATGAAATTAAATCTTTGCAAACCGCTTCAAAGTTTTCTTTCGGCAGATCGCAGGTTTTATTTTGACACACATAAAAAAGATTTTTTCCTTCAACAAATCGTTCTGATAAGAAAGGTAGTGACGAATGCTCCGAAGTTCCTGCAATGAGGCTATTTGGAAAATAAATGCGATTGAATTCTGCCCCAAATTGAATGGCTTCTTTACTACAAATTGCCAATTCTTTGTGCTGTTTTGAAAGGTTTAAAAACACATCGAGCCAATTGGAAAATGCCGAAGGATAATCAATCAATGGAATTATTTTACGCAGCATTTTGGCAACAATATCTTGATAAAAAGTGTTATTGAAATAAATGCTCAACTGGCTTAAATTCTTTGCCATTATCGAGTTCGAAGCCGGGATGACATTATCTTCGGTTTCAAAATGTTTGGTTACCAAGGCGGTATCTTCATCCGATTTGAAACTAAAAAAACATTGTGTTGTATCGTAGAAATGTTCGAAACAATAATCCGTCAATTGCTTGGAAAGATGCAGCCACTTTTCATCGAAAGTTACCTGATATAAAGCAATAAATGCTTCGATAACCGCAGCGTAATCTTCCAAAAAACCATTGATGGAACTTCGCCCGTTTTTATAACTGTGCCATAAATTGCCTTCGGGCGACCACAATTTTTGAAGGATGAATTCGGCATTTTTAAGCGCTGTTTGCAAATACGGTTCATGTTGCAATGCTTTGAATGCATCGACAAATCCTTTTAACATCAAGGCATTCCATGACGTGAGGCATTTGTCGTCGAGTCGGGGCTTACTTCGATTTTCCCTGATGGAATAAAGCTGCTGTTCCCAATGTTTCTTTTTTGATTGCAATTCCAAAAGTGGAATCTGATTTTCGATAGCAAGAGTTTCGAGTGATTGGTTTTGAATCAGCACGTAATGGTCGTTTTCCCAATGCCCAAACGAATTAATATTGAAAATAATAGCGAACAATTTGAAATCATCTTGAAGAATATCTCGGAGTTTACTTTCGGTCCAAACGTAAAATGCGCCTTCCTCCAAATGGTTGTTGTTGTCTAAACTGTCTGCATCAAGCGCGCTATAAAAGGCACCATCCTCTGTCAACCATTCTTTAGAAACGAATGTCAGTGTTTTTTCAATGACTTCTTTATAGAGCGAGTTTTGCGTTCTTTTGTAGGCATCGGCATACAAAGAAATCAGTTGGCCGTTATCGTATAACATCTTTTCGAAATGCGGGACGTGCCATTTCATATCGACAGAATAACGTGAAAAACCGCCATCTACGGTATCGAAAAGCCCACCGTAGGCCATTTTAGTCAACGTCAAATCGACGAAATCTAACAGCTCCTGGTCTTTGTTTTGGAAACCATAGCGCATTAAAAACGCATAGTTGTTCGGCATCATGAATTTTGGTGCGCGTGCCATACCACCGTATTCCCAATCGAAACTTTTTTTCCATTTTGCAAGTAATGGAATCAGCATATCCTGCGATAATTCCGTCGCATCGGAATCCGGAATTATGGATAGACTTTCCAAGCCGGCGTGTAATTTTTCGGCATATGCTATCATTTTTTCAGGATTGATTTGATACAATTCCTGCAATTGTTCGAGCGTGTTGATCCATTCGTTTTTGCGAAAATACGTGCCGCCCCAAACTGGTCGCCCGTCGGGAAGGGTCACTACATTCATAGGCCAGCCCCCGTGTCCGGTCATGATTTGCACTGCTTTCATATAAACGGCATCCACATCGGGACGTTCTTCGCGATCGACTTTAATGTTGACGAAATGCGCATTCATCGTTTGGGCGACTTCTTCGTTTTCGAAACTTTCGTGCTCCATCACGTGGCACCAATGACAAGCCGAATAGCCTATGCTGACAATGATGAGTTGGTTGTTGGTTTTTGCTTGGGACAAAGTGGATTCGTTCCATGCTTTCCAATGCACGGGATTGTTGGCGTGTTGCAGTAAATACGGACTCGATTCGTGAGACAATTCATTCATGGGTTGCATTTTTTAGCCCGGATGGCAGTGGCATCCTTTTGCGCAATATCATGGAGCAAAAGATAGAACGAACAGCCGGAAATAGCTTCTATAAGATGCAAAAAAAGCGCTTCCAAAAGGTATTCTTAATGATATTTTGAGATTTGATTTAGGCGTTGATCGCTTCGACCTTAATGTTTTCGTCGTTAAGCATGTCTTTGAGCATGTTTTCGATACCACTTTTTAGCGTGAAAGTCGACGAAGGGCACCCGTTGCAGGCACCTTGTAAAATTACTTTGACACGCTTTTCTTTTTCGTCGTACGAATCGAATAAAATGTTGCCACCATCAGCAGCTACGGCTGGTTTGACGTATTCTTCGAGAATGTTGATGATTTGTTGGGAAGTCGTATCGAGGTTGTCGAAGTTGTCGATTTTTTGTTTTTCGATTTTTGGAGTGGCGATATAATTTTCGTCGAGTACAGTGCCGCCGTTTTCGATGTAAAGTTTGATGAAAGAGCGCAATTCGAGTGTGATGTCGTTCCATTCGTAAGCGTCGTATTTGCTTACGGAAATGTAGTTTTCATCGATGAAAATTTCTTTGACATACGGAAAGCTGAACAATTCTTTGGCTAAAGGCGACGGTTTTGTTTCGTCGATATTTTTGAATTCGATGGCCGTTTTGGTGACCATTTTATTGATTACAAATTTTAAAGTAGCAGGATTAGGTGTAGTTTCCCCATAAACGGTAACGGGTTGCTTCTGCGATTTGGTTTCATCGGCTTTGATAATGATGCCGCCTTGGTTGGTGAAATTTTCGATTTGTTCGGCAACAGCATCTTTGACATCGTCCCATTCGACTATATTGTACCGTTCTATAGCGATGAAATTTCCGGATATATATACTGATTTTACAAAGGGCAGGTAGAAAAGTTGCTGTGCCAAAGGGGAATTTTTGGCCTCGTCGATATTTTTAAATTCAAAGCTTTCATTCTGAGTAATAAAATCGGGAAACTCGAATTTTAGTATGCTAGGGTTCTGCGTTTCTTTTATATTGATTTTTATCATTTTAGGTATATTTTCTGCAAATTTAACAAAGTTATTTTGTGCGATTAATTATATTTGAACAATTAAGTATTTATTTAACGTTTGTGACACTATTACATTTAAATGAAGAAAATTTTACTCTACACATTATTGCTATGCACTGCTGTTTTGAAAGCGCAGTTGGTTGTTAATAATACGACGCAGTCGCCCGCACAGTTGGTTCAGAATGTATTAGTCGGAGCAGGCGTATCACCGTTGAATGTTAAGTTTAATGGATCTGTCGGTGCGGCCAATGTCGTCCGGGATCAGGCAGCCGAATTCAGTACGTTAAATCCAACGAATTTAGGACTCAACAAAGGATTGTTGCTCACTACAGGAAAAGCTCAGTACGCATTAGGTCCAAATAATTTTCATAATGATTTAGCGAATGGACAGATACCTTCACCCACGGCGAACGGATCGGATCCGGATTTGGCTTTACTGTCGGGGAATACGATTTCGAGTTCTGCAGTATTAGAGTTTGATTTTGTGGCGACCGGATTGATATTGAATTTTGATTTTGTATTTGCCTCGGAGGAATATGCGGGTTATGTGAATAGCATCAATGACTCTTTCGGATTCTTTTTGAGCGGTCCTGGAATTGTCGGGCCGTATTCCGGAGGCGCCAAAAACATTGCATTAATTCCTTCTACTACAACCCAAATATCAATCAATACGGTAAATAATGGTCCAAATAACAATGGATTGGTTTGTACAAATTGTGCGTATTATTTTAATAATTCTCCTAC
>JBBRXW010000149.1:0-5720 GCA_038238295.1 Flavobacteriales bacterium
AAAGCGAAGCAAACATTAGAATATTCCTCACATATTTACGTGATCAAAAATGCTTAAATTTTATACCTTTGAACCCAATTTAAAAATCATTAAAGTCTACTTATGAAAAAAGTAATTATCATTCTTACCATTTCCATTGCACTATTCTCTTGTAATGAAAATAAATCAACTACAGCCAAAGAAATGAAAACTGCGTACGTTGATACCTCAAAATTATTAGAGCAATACACTGAAGCTAAAGACATTGAAGCTAAATATAAAGCCAAATCAGAAGTGATGGGCAAAGAACTCGAAGGTGAGGTAGCTAAATTTAAAGTGGAAGCGGCCAATTTTCAAAAAAATGCTCAAGCCAATGGCCAAGCTTGGGCTCAGGAAAATGGAGCACGGTTGCAAAAGAAAGAACAGGAGTTGAGTTATGCTCAGCAAGCGATGCTGCAACAACTCCAACACGAAAGCGGAATTGAAATGGATACGCTAGTCAGTGGCGTCAAAAAATTCATCAAAAATTACGGGAAAGAAAAAGGATATTCTTATATCTACGGTACTGGCGAAGCGGTTTCGATATTGTATGCGGAGAAAAAATACGACATCACGGAAGAGATTGTAAAATTATTAAATGACAAGTACAAATCGGAGGGAAAGAAACCAGACAACACCGATATGAAAGCTGAAGCGAAAAAGGAAATCGAGGCTTTAGAAAAAAAGAAGTAACCACAGAATTATAAAAAAAAGCCTTCATCGTAAAAGTTGAAGGCTTTTTTATTTATAGTAACTATTTTTTTTTAATACTTTTATAATCAAATTTATACGCCATGGAAAATATATCAAACGCCGCAAAATTCACCCTTCAATTCATCAATCAGACGCAGCGATCCATCTTCCTTACCGGAAAAGCAGGAACGGGAAAAACGACACTGTTGCGCGAAATCATCCAAACTTCCCACAAAAATACTGTGGTTGTTGCGCCCACAGGCATTGCAGCATTAAATGCTTCTGGAGTTACAATTCATTCGATGTTTCAGTTGCCATTAGGAGGATTTATCCCTGACACGATTGCGCCTCATTTCTCGGAAGCAGTAAAATTCGAAACCAAAAATACTTTGGTGCGGCATTTCAAAATGAGTAGCCTCAAAAAAGCCGTCATCAGAAATATGGAATTGCTCATCATCGATGAAGTCAGTATGCTCCGAGCAGATTTACTCGATGCAATCGACTTCATGATGCAATCGGTCCGAAAAAACAATAGTGTTTTCGGCGGCGTACAGGTCTTATTTATCGGAGATCTACTGCAGTTGCCGCCGGTAATCCAAGATGCCGAATGGCGGGTTTTAAAAAACTATTATAAAGGAAAATTCTTTTTCCATTCGCATGCCATTCAAAAAGATCCACCGTTGTATATTGAACTTTCAAAAATCTTCCGGCAAACTGACGACATTTTTATTTCCATTTTAAATAACCTGAGAAATAATCAAATTTCAGCCGACGACATCCAAAATTTAAATCATTATGTTCGACCTGATTTCGATTTAAAAGCGCATCCTGGTTATATAACGCTAACCACACACAATGCGAAAGCCGATGCAATCAATGCACAGTCGCTGCTGAATTTAGAAGGAAAGTCGGTTACTTATCCACCCGAAATTGTTGGTGATTTCCCAGAAAAAATTTATCCCGTCGAAGCCAATCTGCAATTGAAAGTCGGCGCGCAAATCATGTTTGTCAAAAACGATCTTTCTTTCGATAAGCATTATTTTAATGGCAAAATGGGCGTTATACAATCGCTTTCAGAAAGAGAAATCCTCGTTCATTTTCCGGAAGAAAATAAAACAATTGAAGTCGAAAAATACGAATGGCAGCATATCCGATACACCATCAATGCCATGACGAAAGAAATCGAGGAAGAGAATCTCGGCACTTTTGTACAGTATCCAATCAAATTGGCGTGGGCGATTACCGTACACAAAAGTCAAGGATTAACTTTCGACCGAGCTGCCGTCGATGTTTCGCAGGTTTTTCTTCCCGGACAAGCCTATGTCGCACTTTCCCGACTTCGATCATTAGAAGGCTTAATTTTGCTTTCTCCGCTACGCATGAACGGCATTTCGAACGACCAAGAAGTAATGGATTATGCTCAAAACAAAGCCGATGAATCCAATTTGGCAAAAACGCTACAAAAAGAAACCAATGCTTTTATCCACGCCTATTTGAAAAATGCATTCAATTGGTCAGCATTATCGCAGGAATGGCGGAATCATCAATTCAGTTATAACGAAAAATCCGAAGTTTCCGAAAAGGCAAAACATGCATTATGGGCAAAAAAAAATGCAGCAACTATTCATGCATTACTCGAGCCATCCCGGAAATTCCTTTCGCAATTAGATAAGCTTTTCGCGGAAGAAACAATTGATATCGGTTTTATTTCAGTAAGAGTTCAAGCAGCCTTTGATTATTTCTTTCTTACTCTCGATATTGTAGCGCAGGAGATTTTATGGAAATTAGAGGAAATAAAACGCATCAAGAAAGTAAAAGCGTTTTTCGAAGAGCTTTTGGTTTTGGAAGAAGAACAAATAAAATCAGTATTGCGATTGATGAAAGCAAAAGTGTTGATCCAAACCATTGCTTCGGGGCAGGAAATTTCGAAAGATAACCTGAATCCGAACGAAATTAAAAACTATAAATCCCAAAAGCTCGAGGCAATTCAAACGGAATTCAAAGCACAAAATGTGTCGCTAATTGAAGACGAGTACGATATCGAACGTTATATTTCGAAAAAAACAGTCAAGACCAAAGAACCAAAAAAATCAACATTCTTGATCACCTACGAATTATGGCAGGAAAAAAACAGTATTCGGGAAATCGCAGCGATCCGCAAACTTACCACCCAAACGATAAGCAACCACATCGCCAAACTGATAGAAATTAAAGCAGTTACGATTTCGGAAGTACTGCCGGAAGATAAAATCAACGAATTAACCAAAGCTTTTGAAGGCTATACAGAAGAATCGCTCAATCCGCTGAAAGAAAAATACGGAAACACTTTCACTTGGGATGAATTGAAACTATTCAAAGCAAGTCAGAATACTAACTCAGCCAGTACACCACCATCACCGCTGGAATAAAATAAATCACAATGGTTCTCGCGCCGTCATAATCTTTTGCCAGCCGCTGTCCGAAAAGGAGCATAATCAGCGTGATGCAGGAAAAAATGCCGCCATAAAGGCCAAATATTCTTCCATTATTGACCAACAGTTGGATGCTGCCGACAATACACAATACTCCAGAAATTAATTCCAAAATCAGAATATGAAAAAGTGCGAGAGGGACTTGGTTTTTTAACCGTGTCTTGGCAAAATGTTCTTTGAGAAACGCAACGTTTCCCTTCCAGTCCATTACTTTATCGTACCCCGAAGTGATAAAAGTAACAGCAAGAAAAATCAAAATCAAGATAGCAGCAATATTAAACATAAGTTTATTTTTTATGAATTAAACGCGTTAGTTTGATCGATAAATCGGTTAAGACAATTTTCGCATTTCCGTTGCGCTCAATATGGTAAATGGCATCGGAAAGTTCTCTGAAAATATCTGTAATGTTATTTCCATTGACAAAAGGCGCAAAATTTTCGAGTTTGAACTTCTCGATTTTCGGCTCCATATAGACCAAACTGGTCGTTTGATAATTCAATAGCAACGCCTGACGGAACATCGTGATGCAATAGTTCAGGAACTTCTTTTGGGTTTCCCTTCCCAAACCAGCAATATGCTCGCTCCAAATAATCAGGTCGTGAATCGCCGCCGCATTGCCTTTCGCACGAAAAGCAGCGCGAACCCAATCGACGAACCATTTTTCGAAAACAACATCTTGGCCATTTTCGGTAAGCAACTGCAAAGCTTTATTGTAATTGCCCTGCGACTGATGTGCCAATTTCGACGCATACCTGGCATTCATTCCTTCACGTGAAACCAAGGCTTCCGCAATTATTTTTTCAGGAACAGCAGTAAACTGCAGCAGCTGACAACGCGAACGGATCGTTGGGATAATATCCTCTTCACTTTCCGCAATCAGGATAAATAAGGTTTTATCGAACGGTTCTTCCAACAATTTTAGTAATTTGTTCGAAGCGGCGATGTTCATTTTTTCCGCCATCCATATAATTATGATTTTGTAGCCGCCTTCATAGGATTTCAATGCTAGCGATTTCAGGATTTCCTGCGCATCTTCGACACGTATTTCTCCTTGCTTGTTCTGCACGCCGAGCAATTGATACCATTCAAACAAACTTCCATACGGCTGGTTTGTCAGAAACTGACGCCAGTCGGTAATAAAATCAAGGCTTTTTGGGTTCTTTTTGACTTCTTCGGTAGTAACTGTTGGATAAATAAAATGCAAATCAGGGTGCGAAATCGTCTTAAATTTAAGGTTGCACGCTTCATTGCCGCCAGAATTTTCACCGCCAATGTTATCGCATAAAATAAACTGTGCATAAGCAATGGCCATCGGCAAAGTCCCGCTGCCTTCTGGGCCGACAAACAATTGGGCGTGCGGAATCCGTCCCGCCGCGGCACTTGCTGTCAAATGACTTTTGATATATTCGTGTCCTAAAATTTCTGAAAACTGCATGGGCAAATATAAAAGAAAGTTTTAAAATCAGGAGCACAAACACTACGCTTTTCAGGATGTCCTTTCCCGCTGTCCGTTCTATCTTTTACGGTTTGAAGAAACCGCAAAAGGATGCCACTACCATCGGGGCTAGGGTGGCAGCTTTCGAGGTTCTTACTATTTTTCTAAAAAATTAAAACCGTATATTTGACCCGACTTATGGCCATTAAGTTCAATAAAATGGCAGTTAATTTTTAAAATTCAAAACCTCATGAAAACGCTGGCAGACATCAATTTCAAGAATAAAAAAGCAATAATCCGGGTCGATTTCAATGTCCCTTTGGATGCGAATTTCAACGTCACTGACGCCACGCGTATTGAGGCTGCCAAACCCACCATCGACAAGATACTTGCAGACGGCGGAAGCGTAATCCTGATGTCGCATCTCGGAAGGCCGGAAGGTGCCGAAGCCAAATATTCGTTGAAACACATACTCCAAAAAGTCTCCGAGGTTTTAGGGGTCTCGGTAAAATTTGCGCAAGATTGCGTCGGTGAACCCGCGAAAACCGCGGCGGCTCATTTACAGCCGGGAGAAGTTTTATTGCTCGAAAATTTGCGTTTCCACAAGGAAGAAGAAGCTGGAGATAGTGCCTTTTCAAAAGAACTCGCTTCTCTTGGCGATGTTTATGTCAACGATGCTTTCGGAACCGCGCACCGGGCTCATGCTTCGACAACGATTATCGCAAATTTTTTCCCTAACGATAAATGCTTCGGAATTTTACTGGCCAAAGAAATAGAAAGCCTGAACAAGGTTTTAAAAAACAGCGAAAAACCGGTAACAGCAATATTGGGTGGTTCTAAAGTATCTTCCAAAATTACCGTCATCGAAAATATTTTAGATAAAGTCAATCACATGATTATTGGCGGTGGCATGACGTTTACTTTCGTCAAAGCATTGGGCGGAAAGATTGGAGATTCGATTTGTGAAGATGATAAACAGGAATTGGCGTTAGAAATTTTGAGATTGGCCAAAGAAAAAGGCGTACAAATCCATATCCCTGTTGATGTTATAGCTGCCAATGCGTTCTCAAATGATGCACAAACTAAAATCACCGATGTAAAT
>JBBRXW010000150.1:0-5701 GCA_038238295.1 Flavobacteriales bacterium
AAAGTGCTGGGCGCATTGGTACTGATTATTCCGCAAATTCCGCCACGGATAAAAGAATGGGCTTATGTCGGGTTTGCAATCGACTTTATAGCCGCTTTCGTTAGTAACTGGGCGGTCGATGGTTTTAATGCGATGCTGTTGGCTCCTGCTATTGCAATGGGAATTTTAGTGGTGTCGTATCTTTATTATCATAAAATGATAGCGGTTCAACCTGTCTAAATTTTAATCCATGGTCATTGTATTTAAAACAGACATCGAAGCAACGAATGTGGCAAATAAAGTACTTTCGGATTTAACAGCGTATTATCCTAACCATAGAATCAACTTCGATTTGGAAGATATCGATCGCATATTAAGAATTGAAGGGCATCCCATCGAATCCGGAAGAATCATTGATTTGTTGCAATCGAAGAATCATTATTGTGACGAATTGCTGTAAATAAAAAAAGCTTCCATTAGAGGAAGCCTTTTTTTTTATCTTTTTAATGAAAAGTGCGCCTTAAATCGTTTGGCTACGGTGCCTTCTTTATAATCAATGGTAAACCAATAGTCGGAACTTGGAAGTGCATTTCCATTATAAGTTCCGTCCCAACCTTTTCCGTTCGGGCTCATCTGTTTGAGTAATTTTCCATGACGGTCAAAGATCGAAATCTTTGAATCAAGTTGGTTGTTTAATCCTGAAATTGTCCAAGTATCATTATAGCTATCCTCATTCGGGGTAAAGAATTTCGGATAGTTGATAATCAGCACCTCTTTGGTTAACGACTCGGAACAACCATTAGCATCAATTACTTTGATGATGTGTGTTCCGGAAGCTACATTTTCAAATATATTACTTTCTTGTATTGGACCGAAATCTAATTGATACAAGTAATTTCCAGCATCCGTTGCAAGAATGGTGATTACCTGATTATCTTCGAAATAATTAGTTACGATGTTATCGATATTGGTCAGTGTATATTCATTTATCGTTACATTAATGGTTTGATGTGTAGCACATTCCGTGGCAAGTGGCGTAAATTCATAGGCCCCACTCACAGTGTTGTTGACAACTGCAGGCAACCAGGTGCCATTGATTCCGTTTGGCGAAGTAGCTGCTAAAATTGGTGGTGTGGTTCCGCTACAAAGTGCAAAGTCGATGAAATCAGGAACTACAGGTTCCATAACGGTAATATTCAGCGTAAAATTGGTCGCACATTCCGTTGGATTAGGTGTAAATACATAAGGGAAAGTACCGCTTGTGGTATTATCTACTGTCAAAGGCAACCAGGTTCCGCTGACTCCATTCGGAGACGTATTGGACAATACCGGAGCTGTACTTCCTTTACAGAAATCTGGAACTGCTGCAAAATCAGGAACCGTTTTAGCAATTATCGGTACGGTCAAAGTTTGCGTAATCGCGCACTGATCTGGATTTGGGGTAAATACGTATTGACGTGGCGTAACGGAATATACGTTATTGATTACCGGTGGATTCCATGTACCTTCTACCCCATTCGGAGACGTATTGGATAATACTGGTACCGGGATTTTCCCATCGCAAAAAGCAGGAATCGGTTGAAAATTAGGCGTTAATACCGGAACTACCGTAATAGCTAATCGAGTGGGTGTCAGGGAAACACATTGTCCGACTGTTGGTGTGAAAGTATATAAGGTGGTCCCCAATGTTGCTGTACTTACCGGGGCATTCCACGTACCGGTAATTGGTGGAACATTATCATCGCTTGTCGGTAAAATCGGGGGTGTAGCTCCCTGGCATAAGGGCGCAAATAATCCGAAAAGCGGTGTAACTCGTTGGTTGACTGTTATCGTGAGAGTACCATTGACGGCACATTGACCGACCGTAGGCATAAAAGTATACAGAGTTGTCAGCGTATTGTCTAATGCAGGAGACCAGGTTCCTGAAATTAGATTTGTTGACATTAATGGCAAAGGAGACAAGGCATTTCCTGAACAGATTGGTGCCACGGGAAGAAAAGTTGGAAGCACATTAGCATTGACGGTAAGTGTTCTTGTAGCTGTGACAGTGCCACAACCGCCAGTTCCTGAAACGGTATAGGTCATTGTTGCTGTTCCAGCATTATTTCCGGTAATTACTCCAGAAGTTGCGTTTATACTTGCAATTGTAGGGTCGGAAGAAGCCCAGTTGCCGCCACTTACTGTCGATGAAAATGTGGTATTCTGTCCGGCACAGATTGATTGATTGCCGCTCAATGTTCCGGGAACCGGAGGAGCAGTCACAGTAACTGCTCTTGTTGCAGAAACATTGGCACAGCCACCGGTTCCTACAACGGTGTAAGTCATTGTGGCAGTACCAACTGCAATTCCGTTGATCAGTCCACTTGATGAATTGATCGTCGCAATGGCTGTGTTAGAAGAAGCCCAAGTTCCACCAGCTGTACTCGACGAAAATGTTGTCGATAAGCCCACGCAGATATTTTGATTGCCGCTTAGAATTCCCGGATTCGGAACGGCAGTAACAGTCACCGTTCTGGTTGCGGATACATTAGCGCAACCACCGGTTCCAGGTACAGTATAACTAATTGTAGCATTTCCTGATGACACTCCATTAATTATTCCTGACGTTGAATTTACAGTGGCTATTGTTGTGGCAGAGGAACTCCAAATTCCTCCACTTACTGTCGAAGAAAAAGTAGTCGTCAATCCTACACATATAGTCTGATTACCGCTTAATGTACCTGCAACAGGAGGATTACTTACCGTAACGGATCTTGAAATAGTCACGTTCGCGCATCCACCGCTCCCAGTTACGGTATATTCGATTGTAGCGATACCGCTACTGACGCCTGTAATGATTCCGCTGACAGCATTTACGGTAGCTATAGTAGTATTTAGAGAACTCCATGCGCCACCCGGTGACGATGATGAAAAAGTAGTAGTTAACCCGACACATACATTTTGATTACCGCTCAAAGTCCCTGGATTTGGTGGCGCGGTTACAGTTACTATTCTGGTTGCTGTTGCATTCGAACAACCTCCAGTTCCCATTACGGTATAGGTTATGGTAGTCGAACCGGCAGCGACACTTGCAATAGCGCCAGTGGCATTTACAGTTGCTGTAGCCGGAGTAGATGAGGTCCAGGTTCCTCCGGCAACAGTAGAAGCGAATGAGGTATTTTGTCCGGTGCAAATATTTTGATTTCCACTTAATGTGCCGGCGTTTGGAGCAGCAGTTACTGTAACAGTTCTCGTATCCGAAACATTAGAACAGCCTCCTGTTCCGGTTATCGTATAGGTAATGGTGGCACTTCCACTAGCAACTCCCGTAACCACGCCTGAAGTTCCATTGACAGTAGCCACAGCGGTATTAGAAGAAGTCCATGTTCCTCCACCAACTGTAGAAGAAAAGATGGTTGTTGCTCCCACGCATACGTTTTGATTTCCGCTCAAAGTACCCGGAGTTGGTATTGGTGTTACTGTAATCCCTTTAGTTATGGTTGGCGGTGTGCATGGAAATAAAGCATGATTAGGTGTAAAAACATAACTACCGCCTACGGTATTACTAACGATTGCAGGTGCCCAGGTACCAGTAATCCCTTCATCAGATGCTGCTGGTAGCAAAGGAGCGACGGATCCCGAACAAATAGCTGCGGGAATTCCTGCAAATGTTGGTGTTGTTGATGTTGGACAATTATTACATGTTTTAGAAACTGGTCCAATACAAGGAAATCCATTTGCTGATAATATTGTAAATGATGCACTTTGTCCTGGCAAAACGGCCACAAGCACCCCTGATAAATTGGTACTTCCGGTCACGGGTGGTCCGCCATTTATTGAATAGGAATAATTATATATTGGCGGGCCAGGCAAATTTGTCCAATCAAAATAAATTGTATTTGGTACCGGAGGTGAGGCTTGGCTGCAACGAATATTATATGGAACCCCAGTAAGAGAATTGACCACAATATTGATGGCGGCCCTTGGACCTTCACAAGTTCCTACTGTTTGACTTACATAATAGGTTGCGCTCGTTAAAGTTGGCGTTGGTGCGATTGCTGAAGCTGTTCCTCCACTAGCATTGGTTCCATACCAATTTAAAGTGGCACCTGGTAAAGCTGTAGCTGTTAATTGCGCAGGGGTTGGTGGTGGTGAAGCACTTCCGCAATAGTAAATCGGTGACGTAACTGTTGGAGCCGGTGTAGCACCTCCTGTAATGGTTACGACCACAGGTTTAATATCGGAACATGCTCCCAGCGTACTTTTAATGTAGTACGTACCGCTTAATAGAATTGCTGTTGGATTTAACAAAGGAATCGTCGCTAAGGAGTCGGTCCAGTAAGTCAATGTGGTACCAGTTGTTGGCATGCTTCCGAAAGTGACAGCACCTTGAGTAATATCAACAGGAGGTATACAAACTGTCGGAGGGTTATGAATCGTTAAGGCTACAGTATTCACTACAGTGATGACTACCGACTTCTGAAGATTGCACGTATTTGTTCTGGCAAATGAAATATCATCTATAGCAAAATCATTCCCGGCGAAAGAGACGTTTCGGTCATAAATACAAATTTGCGCTATGTTACTTGCTCCAGAATTCCATGTATATGTTGGAGTAGCAACCCATGTGCAGGTTGTTGCGGGAGCCACTATCGGACTTCCCAGTGAAATACCATTGATAGTTACTTCTAAACTGGCCAGACTCGATGTAGTAAGGGATTCAAAATAGTAACTCAATGTGTAATTTTGTCCGGTGTTGACTGGAATAGTCTGACACCAAACTTTATCATTCCCTGCATTGACGGTAGAACCATCAACCACCAACATTTTTCCGCTACCGCTGGTATGATCAACGCATGGTGAAAAGCCCGGTTCCCAGGTAGTCGGATTGGTGACAACGCCGTATGCTTTTTGCGCTAAACTAGGATTGGTAGGATTAAAATAACTATAATCAGATGTAAAACCAACATTTCCTAAAAAGAAATCACCGTTATAGATTAGATTATTCGGAGTAGTATTCGTTGATGTTACAGTATAGGTCGTTTGCATAGTTGGACTAACAACTGGATTGGAAATCCCAGGAGTTGTAAGTGAAGAATCTGTTGGTACTGCGGTCCAAGTGTAGGGTCCGTTACTTCCGGTAGCCGATAAGGTAGTCGAACTTCCGGCACAAATGGTCGTTGGTGAACTCAATGTCAAATCCGGCGCATTAGGCACTATAATGCTACTCTGAGGTATTGTTGCTCCGGCACTATCGGTCACCGAAACTGTATAGCTTCCTGGAGATAACCCAACAAATATACCAGTGGAATTACTTGGAAGCACTGTAGGACCGGATATAGAATAACTAACATAGGGTGCAGTTCCGCCGACACCATAACCGACAATAGTTCCGTTATTGGTACCGGGACAAGTGGGATTAGTTATCGAATAGGTTAACGACAATGGTTGCGGAGGCGCGGTTAATGAAACATCATCTATAGCAAAATCATTTCCGGTTCCGTTAACGTTATTATCCCAAAGTTCAATATTCACGCAGGCATTGGTTGCTGTAAAAGTATAAACGACTTTCTGCCAACCTGCTGCGACGGCCGGAGCTGTGGCGCTGCCTGATACCAAAACGACACTACTGGTATTGTTGTATTGATATCCAATAATGGCAGGTGTTCCAACATTTGAAATTGATCTGATCCAATAACTGAACGTATAGGTCACGCCGACGGTCAAACCACATGCGCCTCCC
>JBBRXW010000151.1:0-5664 GCA_038238295.1 Flavobacteriales bacterium
ACAGCCGGAATAGCTCCTGATTAAAAATAAAACCCGAACGAGCCTTTGATGCTAAATCTGTTGGCCTCATTCATGTAGAGATAGTTGCCGCGCCACGAAAAATCGATGCGGAACACCTTGAAGATATTCCCGATACCGGCACTATATTCCCAATAGCCCTTTTCAGGGGCGTTATAGACCAAGCCTGAAGCATTGATGGCTTTATTCTCGTCGGAGATTGTCCCGTAAACGCCTTTAACACCAATGATTTCGCGCCAATTCAATTTTCGTAAAAATGGAACGCGAGCGAAAATTTTGCCTTGGAAATTGTGATTCCACTGCAAGGTGACATACTCGTCGGTGACGAATTCGTAGAAATCGAGGTTGTTGAACGTGTTTTCGATCGTGAAATAGGTCTGATTACCCGGAACGATGCTGAGCAATCCGAGCGGCACCTGCCCGTAGGTTTTTCCGATTTCCATGATAATGTTGGTGCGGCCTATTGGTCCAATGGTAATCGGTTGTTTGTAATAGAGCTGGACTTTTTTGTATTCGAAATCGCTGTCCAATAATCCTTTATATCCTACGCTGTAGTTAACAAAAATACGGGGGAACGGACTGTCAATAATGCTTCTTTCCACACCGTAACCGATCGCCTTCCTGCGCGGCGTATAATCGATTTGTAGGTTGGTTTCAAATTGTTTCACATCACTTCTGACAGCAGTATGCGTGGCATCGGTATAATAATCGAGGCTGAAGGTAGGCGATGCTGATTCTAAGGTGCGGAATGAAAATCCGGTGCTGACCGTGAAGTTCTTGACCGGTTCGATTTCGAAATCGAAGGTCGACAGGTTAATGTTAGTTAGTTTACCGTTGCTTCCCGAGGTGAACAATCCGGAAGACGCGAAACTGCGCCCAAGCACATCATTGGTCGTCGTCAGGCTGGCACCGATTTGTTCGATATCCCTGCGATTGCCGCCGGATAGAATGATACGGCTTTTCTTATCGATCATCCATTTTCCGGAAAGCCCGTATTTGAATTTATCATCTTTAAATCCATACGCGGTGTAGCCCTGAATTCGCCACGGATCATCTGCACCGAAGTACGTTCTTCCGCCGATGCGCAGGCGCAAACCTTCGACTTCATTATACCCAACGGTTGAAAATATCGGCCCGTAATCGAAATGGTTCATCGAAACATAACCACTTCCGAGGATTTCGACGGCGCTGTACAATTGCTTGAATCGCCTCACGGTTTTGAGGGTGTCGAGCATTTTGTAGACGCCTTTTTCGTCTTTATTGAGGTTCTCAAATCGATGCTGCTCCCAATAATCATCGGTTTTCAGATAGGCGGTTTTGTCGACATAGTTGACATCTTCTTTATAAAATTCATCCGGTTTTGGAATGTTGAATTTATGGTTCCGGAAAAACGTTGTTCGTTTTCCATAAACCCCTTTCGACTTCTCTCTTTTATTTAATGCGAAATCGGACATGAAATAATCTTTCGTCAAAAGGAAGACCGAATCGTTGACTACTTCAAATTCTTGCTCGATATAAATATCTTTCACCCAGTTGATGTTGGCGCTTTTTGTTACCGCCATACTGATGTTTTTGATTGCCCAAGTCGTGTCATTGACCCAGAAATCGCCTTTAAAAGTCAATTCGTTTTTTCGCCTTGGATAAAACACGATGTTGTAGCACCATTTCTTATCGACAAAAGCGCTGTCAGTCAACACATAATTATAGACATCGATTCCGGTACGCGATAGTGGACTCGTAAAACTTTTATCGAAAAAGGTCACGTAATTATTATAGATGTCGTACTGCGTATATAAATCTTTGATGAATGCGATGAGTTGCTGGTTGGTTTCAAAACCGGAATTCTTGTTGGCTTTGAGGATTTCCTTGACTCTCTTTTTGATGTTGTCGCCATAAACGTCGGAAAGTGCTTCGTTGATAAAAATCGGCAGATAGGTTTTGCCGGTAACCTTCGAAGTATCAATTTGGTTGAAGATGAATTCCATGCCTTTGAAAATCTTCTTTTTCATAAACGCACTGTCGATCGAATTCATATCAAATTCTACCTTTTCGTATTTCTCCATCTGGTATTTATCGAACATATTCAGCCCGTTCTTGCGTTTCCGCGCCCAGATTTTGCGGAGGATATCTAGTGCAGGATTGTTCTTCTTGGAAGTTTTACCAGAATACACAACGACTTCTTTCAGTTTTTCGCCGTCGCTCAGTGTAATTTTAAAATCGTAATTGACCGCTTTCGGCAATGGAACTATTTTAGTATCGAATCCTACAAAAGAAACCACCAATGCTTTGTAGGTGTTCGGAGATTCGATATAAAAACGACCGTCTTCGTTAGTCACAGTTCCTTGATTCGAATCTTTGAAGACGACGTTGGCGTACGGAACGGGCTGGTTGGTATTATCGACGACCATTCCGCTTACCTTGGTTTGCGCCAATAGCAGTTGGGTCAACAATCCGAATAACAGTAAAAATAGGTTCTTTTTCATAGCAAAAAAACTCCATCAAAATGACTCTGACGAAGCTTCAAATATAGTTATTTAGAGTATTAGATTTTCAGATTTTCAGACTTCTTAGATTTTTTTTCAAACTGTCAGACGCTCTTAAAATCTAATGCTTTATTTGTACATTACTTTCTTTACCGCCTTTACCACATCGGACGCATTTGGTAACCATTCTTTCAACAATGTTGGAGAATAAGGCGCTGGTGTATCTGCGGTAGTAATCCTTTGAATCGGAGCATCCAGAAAATCGAACGCGCGTTCTTGAACGATATAAGTGATTTCAGAAGCTACACTAGCAAACGGCCACGCTTCTTCCAAAACAACCAAGCGATTTGTTTTTTTTACGGAAGTTAAAATCGCTTCATAATCCATTGGACGCACGGTACGCAAGTCGATGATTTCACAAGATATGCCTTCTTTTTCCAATTCATCCGCAGCAATATGCGCTTCTTTGATGATTTTCCCGAAAGAGACAATGGTCACATCCGTTCCTTCTCTTTTGATATCCGCTACTCCTAATGGAATCGTGTATTCTCCTTCCGGCACTTCACCTTTGTCGCCATACATTTGCTCTGATTCCATGAAGATTACGGGATCATTGTCTCGGATGGCGGCTTTCAATAACCCTTTGGCGTCATATACTGTTGATGGCACAACTACTTTCAACCCCGGAGTGTTGGCAAACCAGTTTTCAAAAGCCTGAGAGTGTGTTGCTCCCAATTGTCCAGCAGAAGCTGTTGGGCCGCGGAATACCATTGGCATTGGAAATTGGCCGGCGGACATTTGGCGCATTTTCGCCGCGTTATTAATGATTTGATCGATTCCTACTAACGAGAAGTTGAAGGTCATATATTCTACAATCGGACGGCAACCATTCATCGCTGAGCCTACTGCAATCCCGGCAAAACCAAGTTCCGCGATGGGCGTATCGATAACCCGTTTTGGACCGAATTCATCGAGCATTCCTTTGGAAGCTTTGTAAGCGCCATTGTATTCTGCGACTTCCTCGCCCATCAAATAGACCGATTCATCACGGCGCATTTCTTCACTCATCGCTTCGGCAATCGCTTCTCTAAATTGTATCGTTCTCATAAATTTCTTTGTATCAATTTTGGATAGCAAAAGTAAAAATTAAAAACGATAAAAGAATTTTTTTGGCAGAAATTGTATTTGTTTTCGCGCAAACGATGTAAATTGTTTTTGTTATAATGAAGCACTTATTTAAGTTAGCCATTATCTTCCTCCAGGTCATTGTGATTATCTCCCCCGATGCTATAACCATTGTTTTCTTCGTCTTCGCTACCAATTTCTTCTTGGGCATCATCGAGTTCTGCACCTGGAATATCCAAGTCGTCTCCTGAATGGTCTTCATAGAAGTCTTTCTCATTGCGTTTACCATCATTGGCATTGGATGGTTTTATTTTAGCGATATCTTCTGGATCAATTTCGGTTTCTTCCTTATATTGTCTGTAGATATCTTCGCTTGGTGGATAATGAGGATAGCTTGGGAATTTTTTATCATCATTAGTTGCTGTCGTGTTTTTCGATGGTGGAGTTGTATTTTTCATAAGTGGTGAATTTGATTTATTTTTTTTTCTTTTTTGAGTTTCAATTCTTCAATATCTGCATCTATTTTTTCCTTTTTCATCCCTACTCTAATAAAGCCAAAAAGGCTCATATAGATATTGGCCATCCAGACTAAAGCAAATCCTGCAATTAAATAGCCGCGCCAACCAACATAAAGTAATTGAAAATTCGTTATAGATAAAATAAACAGTGTTATATAATGGCTGAAGCAATATTCACAAGTAAATAAGTAAAACAACTTTCGCGCTACAATCGTTTTACAATATTTAGATTTTTCGATGCAGAATTCTCTTGGCTCTCGAAATATTTCCTCTCTAGTAACCGTCCAAGCTATGCAGGCAATGGGTATTGCCAGGATAAACAAGTAAATTATTTGCTGTAACAACTCCATTTCGACTGGTATATTTAATGCTGTTATTTTTTCTTTTTGATATGGTAGCTAAGCTGTGGCTATTGCCTACTTATGATTTTTACTCTTCGGTCTGCGCGACCTTTTCAACTACTTCTTTTAACCCTTTGAGTATTTTGTCCCAACCTTTTACTGACTTTTCATAACGCTTTTCAGCACCTTCCCCTTTTCCGACATCGTCTGTAATTGATAAGGTCGTTTTACCATTTTCATATTCTAATGTATCCGTCACAATTGAAATTGATGAAGAACCAGAATTAGCCAATGAATATTGCAAAATTTTAGGAGGCTCGATTGTAAGGATTTCTCCTTTCATTTCGAAATTGAAGAGGAAAAGGAATTTGCGTTGGAATGCAATGCTGCTTCCCGGTTTCCAATTGGAAATAACTTTGCATTTGAAAAAATATTCTTTTGTTTTTTCGGGATTTGTCAACGCGTCCCATACTTCTGTAGGCTTGGCATGTATGGTGACTTGTTTATGGACAATGTGTTGAGTAGTTTTCATTTTAATAAATTTTTCCAACTAGTTTTACTTACTTTATAAAGTTACCTTAAGTCTGCTTTTGGTTGTTTATAAGAATTAATTTTTGTGTTATACAATTGACATCTTACGAAATCGAAATAGTTCTCTAAAGTATTATGCACGCATACTACTATTATTCAAAATAATTTTATACTTTCGCGACTTAAATACTCTTTTAAAAGTTATAAAAATGAAAATATTAGTTTGCATCAGTCACGTTCCTGATACTACTTCCAAAATTAATTTCACCAATGGCGATTCTGAATTCGATACCAATGGCGTGCAATTCGTTATCAATCCAAACGATGAATTCGGGTTAACGCGTGCTATCTGGTTTCAAGAACAACAAGGAGCGAATGTAACCGTAGTGAATGTTGGTGGACCAGATACAGAACCGACCCTACGAAAAGCATTAGCGATTGGAGCGAACGAAGCCATTCGTGTGAATGCTACACCAACCGATGGCTATTTCGTAGCCAAACAATTGGCTGAAGTTATCCAAAAAGGCGGATACGATTTGATTATCGCAGGCAGAGAGTCATTGGATTATAATGGTGGAATGGTTCCTGGAATGTTGGCCGGATTATTAGGCTACAATTTTGTAAACTCTTGCATCGAACTAACGGTAG
>JBBRXW010000152.1:0-5606 GCA_038238295.1 Flavobacteriales bacterium
ACCAAAATCATGCAGGCAGAGCCACGCAAAATTGCCAAGATCATCGTGGTATTGAACATGTCGATTGCTGCCGACGCTAAGGCCAAAACGATTTTAGAAAGAGCCGCGATTACCTGTCCGGTATTTTTAAGTTTGCATCCGGATATTGAGAAAGACGTTACTTTCCATTGGAAATAATATAGAAATAGAAACCAAATCCAAGGAGCAGATATTTTGATTCTAGGCTTTTTTTCTTGCCCAATTTTCCTTCTTTAATGAACAGCGACCAAAAACAACTTCTCAAACTAGCGCATACCAAAATGCCATTCGGTAAATACAAAGACTGGCATCTGATCGATTTGCCGGAATACTATGTCGTTTGGTATAAGAACAATGGTTTCCCGAAAGGAGAATTGGGACAGCAATTGCAACTCGTTTATGAACTCAAATTAAACGGTCTCGAAGAATTAATACGCAATATTAAAAAGCAGTATCCGAAGAAAGATTTTTAGATGGTCCGACTTTTAGACCGGTAGTTTTTTTTTCTAATAATCTACCAATTCATCGATCTGATAATCCAATTTTAATTCTTATTTTTGCGACGTTTTTTACACAACTACAACAACACAACAACAACTAAAAATGGATCAAACGAAATATATTTTTGTTACCGGCGGTGTGACTTCTTCCCTTGGAAAAGGAATTATCGCGGCGTCTCTCGCGAAATTATTGCAAGGAAGAGGGTATCGGACTACCATTCAGAAATTTGACCCGTATATCAATGTCGATCCCGGAACCCTAAATCCATACGAACACGGCGAATGCTATGTCACAGATGATGGCGCGGAAACCGATCTCGATTTAGGCCATTACGAGCGGTTCCTCAATGTGCCGACTTCACAAGCAAACAATGTGACCACCGGCCGGGTTTATCTTTCGGTTATCGAAAAGGAACGCCGCGGCGAATTTCTCGGAAAAACCGTTCAGGTCGTTCCGCACATTACCAATGAAATCAAAGAACGGATGCAACTGCTAGGCAACTCAGGTGATTTCGATATTGTGATTACTGAAATTGGAGGTACAGTCGGGGATATCGAATCATTGCCGTATATCGAATCGGTGCGTCAGCTGGTTTGGGAATTGGGCGAAAGCAACGGAATCGTTATTCACTTAACTTTGGTTCCCTATTTGGCGGCTGCGGGTGAACTGAAAACCAAACCGACACAGCACTCCGTTAAAACCTTGATGGAAAGCGGAATCAAAGCCGACATTTTAGTGTGTAGAACCGAGCATGAAATCTCAGACGAATTGCGTCAGAAATTGGCGTTGTTTTGCAATGTAAAAAGAGAAGCCGTCATCCAATCGATTGATGCCTCTACGATATATGAAGTGCCGAACCTGATGCTTGAAGAAGGCCTCGACGTCGTGGCATTGAAGAAATTAAATTTACCTAAAAAAGCCTCTCCGGATTTAAAAAACTGGAATGTGTTCTTGCATCGATTAAAAAACCCCAAACATACCGTCAATATTGGTTTGATCGGAAAATATGTTGAATTGCAGGACTCTTATAAATCCATCCTCGAATCCTTTATTCACGCCGGTGCTGCCAATGACACTAAAGTGAATGTGGTTTCCGTGCATTCCGAATATATCGATGCCGATAATGTCGCCGATAAAATGAATGGTCTCGATGGTATTCTCGTTGCTCCCGGCTTTGGGGAACGAGGGATTGAAGGTAAAATCGAAGCGGTGCGTTATGCCCGTGAAAAGCACTTGCCGTTTTTTGGGATTTGCCTTGGAATGCAGATGGCAGTAATCGAATACGCGCGGAATGTATTGCAATTTAAAGATGCCAATTCTACTGAAATGAATCAAGGCACCTCGCATCCGGTCATCGATTTGATGGAAGAGCAAAAAGAAATCACTGACAAAGGTGGCACGATGCGTCTTGGATATTGGAAATGCAACATCACCCCAAATACGCTGGCCTGGTCCATTTATGGAAAAGCAGAAATAGACGAACGCCACCGTCACCGTTACGAATACAATAATGATTACGCACCACAATTAGAGAAAGCGGGATTAATTTCATCGGGCATCAATCCCGATACGAAATTGGTTGAGATTGTCGAAATACCAACACATCCTTTCTTCCTCGGCGTGCAGTACCATCCCGAATATAAGAGTACCGTTGCCAATCCACATCCGCTGTTCGTGAGTTTTGTGGCAGCAACAGTCAAAGCAAAAAAGAAATAATTAAATACGACTTAGTACAATAAATAATGGAAGAAAAAAAATTAGACCTCAATTCGATCATCGGCTTCGTATTGATTGTAGGTATTTTGATTTGGATCATGTATCAAAATCAACCTTCAGATAAACAAATTGCGGCGGATAAAGCCAAAAAGGAATTGGTGGAAAAAGAGGCGGCAGCAAAAAAAGTGGCCGTGGTTCCGGCAACAATAGCAACCGATTCTGTTGCCAACGATTCGGTTCAATTGTCCGCTTTAAAAAGCAAACTGGGCAATTTTGCCTATTCGGCGACACTTCCATCAGCGAAAGAGAATTTCACTACAATTGAAAACAGCCTTCTTAAAATAACGGTTTCCAATAAAGGTGGTTTAATCACTGAAGCAACTTTAAAAGGTCAGGAGCGATTCAAGAAGGGTTCAGGACAATTAGTGTCGTTGATAAAAGATAATAATTCCGATTTAAACATCAATCTTCTGACACAGGACAATAGAACTTTGGCTACGAAGGATTTATTTTTTCAACCAACATTGACCAAAGAAGGTGAAAACCAAGTATTGACGTTGCATTTAAAAGCCAGTGAAACGGAATTTTTAGAATACCGCTATGTGTTGAAACCGAACGATTATATGCTCGATTTTGATATTCGTTCTCAGGGACTGAATAAGGTTTTAAATACCTCCAAACCACTTGATTTAGAATGGAACCTCAAAGCATACCGCAACGAGAAAAGCATTCCTTATGAGAATCGCTATGCCGATATCCGTTACGAATACGAGGGCGGAAAAGACAGCTATACCGGACAAGGAAAGGACAAGGAAGAAACTCCGGACAAGGTGTCGTTTGTGGCATTCAAACAACATTTTTTCTCTTCGATATTGTTGACGAAAACACCTTTTGAAAAAGCAAAATTGTATTCCAACAATTTAGTACTTGATGACAAAGTCGATACGATTTATACCAAACAATTTAAAGCTAATCTTCCGTTGGCCTTTACCGGTGGGGAATTAAATTACCAGCTTAATTGGTATTTTGGACCGACAGATTATAAAACCTTAAAAGCGTACGACCGCGATTTAGATAAAATTATCCCATTGGGTTGGGGGATTTTTGGGTGGATTAATAAATTCATTTTTATTCCATTATTTGGATTCCTGAGTTCTTTTATAGCTTATGGAATTGCGATTATCCTCTTTACGGTTTTGATTAAAATCGCGATGTCGCCGATTACGTATAAATCGTTTTTATCGCAAGCAAAAATGAAAGTCTTGCGTCCTGAAATTAATGAATTGGGAGAAAAATTCAAGAAAGACCCAATGAAAAAACAGCAGGAAACCATGAAGTTATACAACAAAGCTGGGGTTAATCCGATGGCTGGTTGTATTCCGGCATTGATTCAAATTCCGTTTATGTATGCGTCATTCCAGTTTTTCCCGTCCGCATTCGAATTGCGTCAGAAAGGGTTCCTTTGGGCGGATGATTTGTCGTCTTTCGACCAGGTGGCAAAATTGCCTTTCCACATTCCGTTATACGGCGACCACATCAGTTTGTTCCCAATTTTAGCAGCAATCGCGATTTTCTTTTATATGAAAATGACCTCCGGCGACCAGCAAATGGCAGCGCCACAACAAGAAGGCATGCCGGATATGAGCAAGATGATGAAAATTATGATTTATGTTTCTCCGGTGATGATGTTGATTTTCTTCAATAATTACGGCTCTGGATTGAGTTTATACAATTTTATTTCCAACCTGATTACGATTGGAATTATGTTTGTCATCAAAAACTACATTGTTGACAGCCAAAAGATTCACGCACAAATTCAGGAGAATAAATTGAAAGAACCAAAGAAACAAGGTAAATTTCAGGCCAAATTGCAACAAATCATGCAGGATGCCGAAGCTCAGAAAGCACAGCAAAAGAAGAAGTAATTCTATAAATTATAGCCACGAATTCACGAATATTTATTGTAATTATCCGTGAATTCGTGGCTTTTATTTTGCTATTTTTCAACAATCACTTTAAAAGTATTGACCGTTTTGCCCGAGTTGATTTTTATGAAGTAAATGCCATTCGATACGGTTTTTAAATCGATACGATATAGAGAATTGCTTTGTCTATCTTTATTAGTTTGAATTACTTTTCCAACTTGATCTATCAGTGTGACATCCAAAACAGCATCGGTGCCATCCGATTGAATAAAGACATAATCAGACGCAGGATTTGGATAGAGTTTTAAATTTAAACTATTAAAATCGACATTTGCTAATGTTAGATTGCAAGAATTTGACAGCGTATTGGAATTTTCAATAGTATTTCCTGAAGTCAAAATATGACCCGCAAAACCGGAATAGGTACTTGGATAATACGTGCATCTGAAAACGGTATTCATAGCTGGAGTTGTACCTTGGTTCAGAACCCCAGTGGCATTTACCGGATTTGTATATTTCCAAACTTGATTGCCTGAAGTGGTTACTTCTGTAAAAATTCCACTCGGTCCGTTGCATAGTAATACGTTTCCATTAGATAATTGCTGGGCACCTGATATATTTTGTGCATAATAGTTATTGGGGTTTCCATAATTATAGTTCCAGGAAGTCGAGGTAGGCAAATAGGGCAGCATATTGGTATAGGTATTCCCATTTACTGGAGTATTTATAATTTCTACTGTAGAATAATTTCCGCCAATTCTATTCAATCCGTTATTAAAAATCATAATCTGATTTTCAAAAGGAAAGCCACTTTCTATCCAATGGGCGTTGTGCTGACCAAATAATTTTTTATCTGCAGTTATTCCAGTATTATACGCTGCTGGATTTCCCCATCGATACAGGATATCGCCACCATTTCCTGAGAGACCTCCGGAGTGGGAAGCCGCTTGAGCAGTTGTTGTACTATGATCGATGATCCAAATTTCATTCAAATTGTGTGAACTCACAACTATTTGATCTAATTGTAGATTGTAATCAATCGCATTCATATGAATCCAATCGGTCGTAGTTGCACTGGCATTATAGTTTATATTTACTAATTTAGGATTGGAAGCGACAGTGCCATAATTCGATTTTGTATTGTCATAGTCTTGAATCAAATGATCCCATAAATGCCATTCCCAAACAATAGTCCCTCCATTGGCACCTACTGGCTGCACTTCAAGAATTTGTTCGCTCCATACCGTTGCGGGAACTAATGAAACATTTCTGCCAGCAGCAATGGCTTGTGTATTGGTTTTCAATTCCCAGGCAAGGATTAACACATTTCCATTAGCCAATGCTTTTACATCGTGGTGTTGGCATTTAGTGGCATCAGAAACAGAATAATTCCAAGTAAGATTGCCACTCCAATCTATTTTTTGAATAACTCCACCTGTTCCACCC
>JBBRXW010000153.1:0-5576 GCA_038238295.1 Flavobacteriales bacterium
AGACGGCACCAACGGTTTCAATGATACGCTGGCAAAAAACAGGATTGCGTTTGTTTATAATTTAATTAAAGGGAAAGTCAAAATCCGCGAAGATTTCCAAACCCGTAGCTTTGGGGAACTCCACAAGCTCTCTAAGATAAAAGCGGAAAATCGAAAAGTTACTTTGTTCTATATCGAGGCAAAAGATATTGTTCGGGAAAATGAAATACTCGGCATCAAAGATGTTCCCGCACCGCAACCACTCAAAGAGATTATCCATTATCCAGAGAAATTAGTGTTTCAAAATCCCGATGGAACCAAATCGGAATACAAACTGAATATCGATTTCATGAAAAAAGTTGGGGAAGCGTCCGTTGGTGAAAAACTCCAAATTGATAATTTAAATTTCAAAATCAATACCTTCATTGTTGTACCGGAATCGAGAGGCAAAATGTATGAATTGCTCGTTGTACTTCAAAAAAATCCACACCTAAAAATTGAAATCCAGGGCCATTTGTGTTGTATGCCTAACGACCGTCTCGACCTATCAACGCAAAGGGCAAAAGCCATCAATAATTTTTTAGTTGCCAATGGTATCGATGAAGAACGACTCACATTTAAAGGTTTCGGGAGCACACAACCTATTTTTCCGTTGCCCGAAAAAGATGAAGCACAACGTGCCGCCAATCGACGGGTTGAGATTATGATAGTCGCAAATTAAATTTAAAATATACTCGATGATAAAGTTCAGATACCTTTTTTTACTGCTAATAGTCAATGTTTTCCACGTCGGCGCGCAAGACAAGCTGACTGTCTTTTTTGATTTTGATCAATACAATCTCAATGAAACCGCACAACAACAACTGCAAACTTGGATAACAGCTAACCCAAAAATCGAAGTATCAAAAATCTATGGTTTCTGCGATTGGAAAGGTTCTAACAGTTACAATGACTCGCTTTCGCTAAAACGTATAAAAACAATTTTCAACTATCTGAAAGAAAAAAACATCAGGGTCAAAGACGGCTATGAAATTAAAGGTTTCGGCGAAGACTTTGAACAATCGAAGGTGCAATCAGAGAACCGCAAAGTTTCAATTGTTTATGAATTAAAGAAAGATGAACCACAACCTATAATCAATCTTGAAGATGATACAACGCCACTCACGGCAAAATTTAAAGTCGCGAAAAGTGGAGACAAAATCCGTTTGAAAAACATCTATTTCTATAATATGACGCCACGGATTTTACCGAAATCCAAACCCATTCTCATTGAATTACTATGCGCTCTGCAGGACAATCCAAAATTGAAGATAGAAATTCAAGGCCACATTTGCTGCCAAACGGTCTTCGACATCAACGAGTTGTCGGTAATGCGCGCCAGAGCTATCTACAATTACCTGGTTACGCAGAAAATCAATCGAAAACGATTAACATACAAAGGCTATGGCACTAGCGAACCAATTCATTCGATTCCCGAAAAGAACGAAAAAGAAGAAGAAGAAAACCGCCGTGTCGAGATTTTAGTGGTAGAGAATTAGTTTATAGAAAATTAAATCCCACCAGTCTAAAAACTCATGAAGTCTAAAAAATCTGAGTATCTTTGCCCAACAACAACACAACAAAATGAATCCAGATACTTCTAAACGTTACGCACAACGCGGCGTTTCGGCTTCCAAGGAAGAAGTGCACCATGCTATTAAGAATATCAGCAAAGGGTTGTTTCCTAACGCTTTCTGTAAAATTGTCCCCGATTATTTAACGAACGATGACGACTATTGCCTCATCATGCACGCCGATGGTGCCGGAACAAAATCGTCTTTGGCGTATATGTATTGGAAAGAAACCGGCGATATTGCTGTGTGGAAAGGTGTAGCACAAGACGCACTGATCATGAATATCGACGATTTACTTTGCATAGGCGCTGTCGATAATATCCTGCTTTCTTCCACAATCGGACGCAACAAAAATCGGATTCCAGGCGACGTCATCGCCGCAATTATTAATGGAACCGAAGAACTCATCAATGAATTGAAATCTTTTGGCGTCAGCATTCATTCTACCGGTGGCGAAACGGCCGATGTAGGCGATTTAGTTCGCACCATCATTGTCGATTCTACCGTAACCGCGCGAATGAAACGCAGCGATGTCATCGATAATGCCAACATCCGACCGGGCGATGTCATTGTTGGCTTGGCGTCTTTCGGTCAGTCGAATTATGAAAAAAATTATAACGGCGGTATGGGCAGCAATGGTTTAACATCCGCGCGTCACGATGTTTTTCACCACGATTTGGCGGCAAAGTACCCCGAGAGTTATGACGATTTGGTGCCTGCAGATTTGGTCTATTCCGGCCAGCTGCAGCTGACAGACGCTGTTCTAAATTCCCCGATAGATGCAGGGAAACTGGTGCTTTCACCAACACGAACGTATGCGCCCATTATCAAAAAAATACTAGAAAAATATTCCCCGAAGGAAATTCACGGTATGGTGCATTGCAGCGGTGGCGCCCAAACCAAAATCCTGCATTTCATCGAAAACCTGCACATCATCAAAGACCAAATGTTTCCGGTGCCGCCTTTGTTTTTGCTGATTCAACAACAATCCAAAACCGATTGGAAAGAGATGTATCAGGTCTTCAATTGCGGACATCGAATGGAATTGTACGTTCCAGAATCGATTGCTAATGAGCTCATCGCCATCTCAAAATCATTTGGCGTAGAAGCACAAATTGTCGGCAGAGTAGAAGGAGCACCTTCAAAAAAACTGACGATTAAAAGCGAATACGGAATATTTGAATATTAAATAGGCTCCTCCCGAGAATAATCAAGGGAAGGAGCTACTCCCGCTATCCGCCTTTATCTCTTCACTGCGTTGCGAGGATACCGGCTGCTATCGGGGCTAAAACACAATCGTATGGAGGTCAACTCTTTTTTTCATGACAATGTGGTACTCGAAGACGAATGCGTCCTCTTGCGTCCGTTGCAGTGGAGCGACGTCGCTAATCTGCTTCATTTCTCAATCAACGAGCCCGACCTTTGGAAGTATTCCTTAGTTCGCGCCAACGGAAAAGAAAATCTTGAAAACTATATTCAGATAGCCATGAAAGCGCGAGACCATCAAGCCGAGTTCCCGTTTATTGTTTTCGATAAAAGAACCCAGCAATATGCCGGAAGTACTCGATTTTATGATATCAATTTTCCGTTCAAAACCATACAGCTCGGTTATACATGGTACGGAAAAGATTTTCAGGGCACCGGTCTCAACAAACATTGCAAATTCCTGATTCTCGAATATGCTTTTGAAACCCTTGGAATGGAGCGCATTGAATTTCGCGCCGACAATGCCAACGAAAAAAGCAAAGCCGCTATGCTCCGGATTGGTTGTAAGATCGATGGTGTGTTGCGGAGTAATATGCCGACTTTTGAAAGCGATGTTCGCCGCGACAGTATTGTTCTGAGCATTTTGAAATCGGAATGGTTTTCAGAAGTAAAGGAAAACCTAAAGAGGCAATTGGGCTAAAAAAACAAAAGCCTTTACAATGATGCAAAGGCTTTTGACTCATTACCGAAAATAATTGGGAATTAATTGATAATGAGTTTATGCGGTTAGATATTCTATACTTTCATTTACGAGAAGCAGTAGCTCTTGGTTTCTGCGATGCTGTTTATTCAATTTTAAAAATTAAATATTAAAAAAAAATATGAAACTCTTTCCTACTTCAGGTATCGACCAACTTCTTTTCGGAATGAAACAAATAGATGTGGAAACACTATATGGCAGACCCGATAAGCAATTTAAGGATGAAGACCAGAATGTCATTTATGTGTACAACCTGCATAAATGGCGTTTAACTTTTTATGACGATGAAGCGCTGCGCCTAGGCTACATCATTGCTTCGCATCCTGAACTAATGCTCTTCGATAAAAAAATAATAGGGCAGGAGGTTTCGGAAGTTAAAGCTTCGTTAGAAAACCACCGATTTAAATTGTGGGAAAAAGAAGATTTTGATCTGGCGGAGAATCATTTCAATGAGGAGCATTGGATGATTATGCAAAGCGAGTTTGGCCAGATTATCAAAGTTGAAATTGGCGCAACGATCAACAACAACGACGAATTCAATTGGAAGTTCGGGAAGAAATAAAACAAAAAAGGGATGTACTAAAAGCAAATCCCTTTTTTTATGCAATACGATCAATTATTTTTTCTGTTCTACAGCGGCAGCGGCAGGAGCGTTTGGTAGTGATTCGAACAATTCCACTTCAAAAATGATATTTGAATTTGGTGGAATGACATTCCCAGCACCGCGTTCTCCATACCCCAAAGCGGATGGAATAAAGAACACTGCTTTATCACCCAAAGATAAGGTGTTGATTCCTTCTAAAAACCCCGGAATCAAACCATCTTTTTTACCCGCTTGAAAAGGGAACGGCGCGTAACCGTTTTGTTTTGCACGAGTATCATCGTATTTACCGTAAGCTTTCACCACATCTTCGTAGCTACTGTCGAATAAAGTACCATCTTCTAAATATCCGGCATAATGAATGTAAAAAGTAGATCCGTCTACGGGTTTTTTACCCGAACCTTGTTTGATGATTTTGTACTCTAATCCGGTTGGAGATTTGATCGCCGTTGCTTTTACGCCAGCTAAATATTTTACTTTTTCGGCTTTCACCGGAGCAAATTTTAAGTCGTACGCCTTCTTAGCTTCTTCTTCTATGGCAGCTTGTTTGGCTCTTGCTTCTGATTCAGCGGCAGCTTGTTTTTTGTCATCATCCGCTTTGTTGGCAAAATAATTACTGAATACTTTTACGGCATCAAATGCTTTAGCTGCTGCCCCTTTACGTACAATTTTTACTGATTTCATCAGATCATCTTGAGCAATCGCATTCACGACATCTTGGCCTGATACTACATACCCAAAAATCGTGTGTTTGCCATTAAGCCATGGAGTTTCTTTATGTGTGATGAAGAATTGGCTGCTGTTGGTAGCAGGTCCGGAATTAGCCATTGCTAAAATACCGGCTTTATCGAATACGAATTCAGGAACGATTTCGTCTTTAAAGCTATAGCCAGCGCCGCCGGAGCCATTTCCTGCGGGATCACCGCCCTGAATCATAAAATCTTTGATGACACGGTGAAATTTCAAACCGTCGTAATAGGGTTTTCCTTTTAGTTTTTCATCGGTTATGAAATTGTTTTTCCCTTCCGCCAACGAAACGAAATTCGCCACGGTAATCGGCGCTTTCTGATATTCTAAACGAACAACGATTTTACCTTTAACGGTTTCAAATTCAGCAAAAATTCCATCAGCCGAATTGGTAGGAGCAGCTTTTTTAGCTGCGGTGGTAGTGCTAGGTTTCTTGTGAACTACCGGTTTTTTTGCTTTTTGGGAATAGACATTCATCATTCCTAAAAACAATAAAAAGATTACTTTAACTTTCATTTTCAATAGATTAATGGTTTCCTTACTTATTTCGCTTCTGCAGGGATTTTCAGGTTTATTCCCTTATTAAAATTTCAATTACTATTTTTTGGTAGGTATTGCTCAGTCAATTCAATCTCAAAAATAATATCGGCGTTTGGAGGAATAATACCTC
>JBBRXW010000154.1:0-5570 GCA_038238295.1 Flavobacteriales bacterium
AGCGTTTTGCCATCACGGAGATACGTTACCTGAATTTTATCATTTGGCCTTTTTGTATTGATATACCCTGAAAATTCAGCATAGGAAGTGATTCTTTGATTGTCTAACTTTATGATAATATCGCCTTTGGTCAATCCAGATTTTTCAGCCCCTGAATTTTTAGTAACTTTTTTTACATAAAAACCTTCGGTGATACCGATACCCAATTCTTTAGATACAGAGCTGTTGAGCTCACCACCTTCAACACCAAGAATACCTCGTTGCACATTACCAAACTCCATAATATCTTCAATAATTTTTCGGGCAATATTAGATGGAACGGCAAAGGAATACCCGACATAGGAACCGGTTTGTGATGAAATCATCGTATTGATACCGATCAATTCTCCTCGGGTGTTGACCAACGCACCACCACTGTTACCGGGGTTTACCGCTGCATCTGTTTGAATAAAGGATTGAATTCCGTTCGTATCTAAATTTCGTGCTTTCGCTGAAACGATTCCGGCAGTGACTGTCGAAGTCAAATTGTATGGATTTCCAACAGCCAATACCCATTCGCCGACTTTCGCGTTATCAGAATCTGCAAAAACGGTGTAGGGTAATTTTTCTTTGGCATCAATCTTCAATAGGGCAATATCCATTTTCGAATCGGTGCCTATCAGTTTGGCTTTATAGGTTTGTTTGTTATTTAAAGTAATCTCGATATCTGAGGCATCTTTTATAACATGGTTGTTGGTAACGATATACCCGTCTTCAGAAATGATGACGCCAGATCCTGTTCCGACCTGTTCCTGCTGCTGACCGCCATTGTAACCATAGAAAAATTCCATCATCGGATTAGAAATGGTACGGTAGGAAACATTCTTTACGTGAACAACACTATGAACCGTTTTATCGGCAGCTTCGGTAAAATCGACTCCTTCAGGAACTAATCCGACAGTTCTCGAATAATTCGAAGGCGCCAGCGTAACGATGTCTTTTGGTTTTGAAAAAAATCCGTCATCGTCAACAAATAATTTATAACCTCCAAGTGTGGTCGCGCCACTTAATAATGATACTAAAAAGAGACTTGAAAAATTTTTCATTTTGTTTTAGAATTTTGGTTAAACAGTACTGTTTTTGATTTTCAATCGTAAATTTATAAAAGTAAAGTTTTGCAAAAAAGAGTTTAACGTCCGTTTAACAGGGATTAACTTTTTGTTAGCAATTATTCGACGTACAGCGCGTTACGCATTCCTTTGAAGAATAAAAACGGAGCAATTTTTTGTTTATTATTTGTACATTTGTTTTCATTAATTCCGATATGAAAATTTCTTTTTACAAATACGAAGGCACCGGAAATGATTTTGTGATGATCGATAATCGTCAGCAAATCTTTCCGAAAGAAGATACAACATTAGTAAGACATTTGTGCGACCGCCGTTTTGGTATTGGCGGTGATGGTTTGATCCTGCTGGAAAATGATTCCGATGCTGATTTCAAAATGGTGTATTATAATTCAGATGGTAACCCAAGTTCGATGTGCGGCAATGGTGGAAGATGTATTGTTGCCTTTGCACAAAACTTGCAAATCATCGAAACCAGAGCGGTATTCACTGCCGTGGATGGGGTGCACCACGCAATTATTTTCGAGAACGGAATTGTCGCGCTTCAAATGGGAGATGTCGCCGAAGTCGAAAACTATGAAGACCATTTATTCCTGAATACAGGTTCACCACATCACGTCACTTTCGTCGACGAACTAGATCTTCTCGATGTCAAAACTGCCGGAAGCAAAATCCGGTATAGCGAATTGTATGGCGCACCCGGAAGCAACGTCAATTTTGTGAAGCAACTTTCCGATACTGCTTTTGCGATACGCACTTATGAAAGAGGCGTAGAGGATGAAACTTTATCCTGCGGAACGGGTGCTACTGCTGTTGCTATTGCGATGCATGCTTTAGGGAAAACCAAATCCAATTCACTTGAAATAAAAGTCGAAGGTGGCACTTTAGAAGTTTCGTTTGATAAAAATGAAGACCGTTACACCAACGTTTTTTTGAAAGGCCCTGCTCAATTGGTTTTTAAAGGAGAAGTGGCATGGTGACATTAAAAGGCAAGTCCATTTACCTGCGCGCGCTCGAGCCGAACGATCTCGAGTTTATCTATGCGCTCGAAAACAATGAATCGATGTGGGAAGTGAGTTATACTCAAACACCTTACAGCCGTTTTTTAATACGGCAGTATCTCGAAAATGCCCATCAGGATATTTATGAAGCGAAGCAATTTCGATTCGCCATTTGCAAAGACCACGATTTCCCTGCTGTGGGATTAATCGATTTATTCGATTTTGATCCCAAAAGCAATCGTGCGGGTGTCGGTATCTTAATTCAGGATCAGAAAGACCGAAATGCTGGAATTGGAAAGGAAGCGCTAGGGTTATTGATTCAATATGCTTTTACGAAATTAAACCTGCATCAATTGTATGCGAATATTGATGTCGAAAATCAACCGAGTTTAAGTCTTTTTACTAATTTTGGATTTGAAAAAATCGGCATCAAAAAACAGTGGAATTTAGTCAACGGTCAATATAAAGATGAAGTCTTATTCCAATTAATCAATCCTCACATTTAAATCTTTACATTTTGAATTTTAAAAAAATCGCAGCACTCTTTTCAGTAATTTTAATTACGGGTCTGATACTTTACGGCTACCTTTTGTATCGGGATATTTTTTCTGATAATACTAAATTTTCTGAGAATGAAACCTATGTTCATATCCCGACCGACGCGGATTATCAACAAATAAAAACCATACTTGCACCTTACATTAAAAACATGGACCGCTTTGAAAAGGTGGCCGAAAAGAAAGCGTATCCAGAGCGATCGGAAAAATCCGGTCGATTCTTGTTGAAAAAAGGAATGAATACCAACGAAATTATCAATGCCTTACGCCAGAACGTTCCAGTCAAACTTGCTTTCAACAATCAGGAACGCCTTGAAAATTTTGCAGGAAGAATTGGTTCGCAAATAGAGCCGGACAGCTTGAGTTTATTGAATTCGTTTACCGACCAGAAGTTTCTCGACGAAAATGGGTTTACCAAACAAAACGTTTTAAGTATGTTCGTTCCGAATTCCTATGAATTTTTCTGGAATACTTCCGCCGTTAAATTCCGCGATAAAATGGCGAAGGAATATCGTAAATTCTGGACCGCTGAGCGTTTGGAGAAAGCAAAAAAGCTGAATCTGACGCCTATTCAAGTATCCATTTTGGCTTCCATAGTACATAAGGAAACGGTTAAGGAAGACGAGCGCCCGAAAGTGGCCGGGGTGTATCTCAATCGACTTGCGAAAGGAATGAAACTCGAAGCCGATCCAACGGTTATTTATGCAGTGAAATTACAATCCAATGATTTTAATCAGGTCATCAAAAGGGTTTTAAATAAAGATCTCGCTACCAATTCTCCATACAATACGTATATGTATGCAGGTTTGCCGCCTGGTCCGATTGCAATGCCAGACATAACTGCGTTGGATGCGGTGTTGAATCCCGAGCATCATAACTTTATTTACTTCTGTGCTAGCGTTACCCGTTTTGGCTATCATGAATTTGCAGTGACAGCTGCGCAACATGAAGCCAACCGTCAGAAATATGTCGCCTGGATTTCGAGCCAGGGAATAAAACGATAAAATTTGAAACTCAATCGATTCCTTTTCTTGCTCGTTTTTTTAAATTTTCTATCGGCCGCGGTGGCACAAAATGCTACAGAACGATTTCTTACACCTTCGGATTCACTGAATAAAACCCGCAGAAATACAGTTGTTCTCTCCGAAGCGGTGGCATCTGCCGGAGTTTTGGTTGGCTTGAATCAGTTGTGGTATGCCGATTATCCGCGTTCTGATTTTCATTTTATTAATGACAATTCCGAATGGATGCAAATGGATAAAGCGGGTCACCTGTTTTCATCGTACTATCTCGGAAGTATCGGTAAAAATGCATTGCAATGGAGCGGCGTTCAAAGAAAAGATCAATTGCGCTATGGGGCAACGCTCGGGTTTGTATTTCTTTCCGCGGTAGAAGTGTTAGATGGCTATTCTTCCAATTGGGGCGCTTCTTGGGGAGATGTTGCTGCCAATGCGACCGGAACAGCGTTGTTTGTCTCACAGGAATTATTATGGAAAGAACAACGAATAGTGCCGAAATTTTCTTTTCACACTACTAAATATGCTTCGGTCAGGCCGGAAGTTTTGGGCAGTTCTTTTAATGAACAACTCTTAAAAGATTATAACGGGCAGACGTATTGGTTGTCGATCAATTTATATTCATTTATGAAAAGCTCCAAAATTCCAAAATGGTGCAATGTCGCAATTGGATATGGTGCAGAAGGAATGATCACAGGGAATGAAAAATCGACTGACATTTCGCTCCCTCAAACGGAAAGATTCCGACAGTTTTATTTAAGCTTCGATGCTGATTTGACAAAAATCGAAACAAAATCCCATCTTTTGAAGTCTTTTTTTTACATTTTCAATTCCATCAAAATCCCAGCTCCAACGTTTGAAATCAGTAGCCGAGGCGATTTCAAATTTCACTGTTTTTACTTTTAAATAAACTTTAACTGATTGATAATCAATTTACTATTATTTGTCGTACATTTGCACCGCAGAAATTTCCCGGGTGACAGGTTGGGAAGAAAACCAATGTATGATTAAAAAATGGATATTCTATAGTAGCTTAACTTTAATAATCGCTTATTTAAGTTCCGGTTTTAAACCTTTCAATTTACAACATCACGACTGGTTTCAATCCGGGAATCAAAAAGAATTGTCTTACTTGTTTCCTTCCAAAGAAGTGAAGGATTACGCCAACCTCAATGTCCCTTTTACCGGAAAATATTTCATAGGATTTAAAGAAGCAGTCGCTTTTAAAGAGTCGCAAGGGAAATACAGAAAAATCAATTCATTAGGTTATATGGGGAAATACCAATTTGGTGTCGAAACTTTAGAAACCATTGGAATCCATGACAGTGTCAAATTTTTAAACAGTCCAAAGTTGCAGGAAAAAGCCTTCATCGCTTTATTATCTAAAAACAAATGGGAGCTGCGGGATGAGATCCTGAATTTTTCCGGCAGGATAATCTCAGGAGTTAAAATTACTGAATCTGGAATCCTGGCTGCGGCACATTTAGGTGGTGCCGGTTCAGTAAAAAGGTTCTTGAATAGCAACGGAGCCAAGAAATGTAAAGATGATTATGGCACTTCAGTGAAAAGTTATATGCGTGATTTTGGTGGTTATGAAACTTCCGGGATTATTGCAGACAATGATCCGATAATAAAGTAATCCTTCAGAAATATAGTAAAGCCTGTCGATTGACGGGTTTTTTTATGTTTAAGTTTTATGAATAATGAAGATGGTCGGTCTGTTATGTAAATCGATTTGGGTTTTTTTCCAATCCTGAATCCGCAGTGTTTTGATATATTCGGTCGGTAACGTAATGTCGCACGCCACACAAAGATGGGTGCTGGGTTGAAGTGCTTGCAAAAGATCTTCCATCAATTTGTTGTTCCGATACGGTGTTTCTATAAATAGCT
>JBBRXW010000155.1:0-5531 GCA_038238295.1 Flavobacteriales bacterium
AGGAAATAACGACAAGCTTCATTAAATATAGTCTTTAGATCCGTTTTGAGAAATAACGACTGCGGGCACACCGAGAACGGTCGTATTTTCTTTGACATCAGAAGTGACCAGCGAGCAAGCTCCTATCAAGACATTGTCTTCTATCGTGATTTTCCCTGCCAGTACACTATTGGCGGCGATATAGACATTGTCGCCGATACTTGGCACACCTCTTTTTTCGCCTTGACCAGAAACACCGATGGTAACGTTTTGCGCCACATTGCAGTTGTTGCCGATAACCGTATCCCTATTGAAGATAATGCCTCCAAAATGGCCGATATAAAAGGAATGTCCAATTTTAGCGGAAGCCGGAATCGAAATACCCGTAGTGATTTCTATGCCTTTTTGCCAAAAAAACAATAGTCCTTTGAAGAGGAAACGGAAAGGCTGTATTTTTATGGAAGCATAGTTATAATGAGCGATTCGGTATTGAAAAATGGCCCAAAATCCCTGTGTGAAAAACCATATCACAAAAAAGTTAGCACCGTATTTCCGGTACTTTTTATAATCGGAATGTATCAATTGGAAGAGCGTCATTTTAGTGTATTTGAGGCTTTTTAAACAGTAATGAAAACCAACCGGCCATTCTTCCTAAGAATTCGGTAAAGGCGGATTCTCTTTCTGCAGTCGTAAAAGTATTACTAAATCGAATAAAAGCCAAGAGCAATGTGATTGAATGCCATTTCAATTGGGAGGCTACACTTGGTTTGGGATGTTTCACCCGCCAGACATACCACCCATTGATGACGACCATTTTCCCATATTGATAGTGGTTCGGTCGGCCGGAGCTGTCATGATAATGCCCCAATTGTGCCGCAGTATTGACGTATAGTTTTCCCGTTTTGGATACACGCAGTGTAAAATCAGCATCTTCATACAAGCCATATCCTTCAAAATAAGTAGAGAACTGAAAGCTTTCAAAAACAGATTTCCGGAATGAAGAAACGCCGCCCATCAATTGTTCGACTTCATATATTTTCCCCGATGGGGGTAAAAAACCAATGCTTCTACCGTGTGAAAACTCCGGCAAATATCCAGGTTTGACATTACTGTCCAGTCCTAATTTCTTTCGCAATACGAAGCGGCTACCGTCTTTTTTTTTCCAACCGTCGTAATAATATTCTTTAATAGTGGGCTGATAGGAATCTCCGGCAAATTTCCAGTTATCTTCATTTGAAATATAACCCCCAACACCTAATGCATCGGGATGCAATTCGTAAGTCGCGATAATTTTTTCAAAATAATGTGGATCTAAAATGGTATCGTCATCGAGAAAACAAACCACATCCATCATATCCCCTACTCTTTGAATACCGAAATTTCGTTGTTTGGTTAAACCCCTATCTCGATCTTCAACTTTAAAATAAAACAATTTTGAAAACGGGTTTTTCTCCAGAATGGCTTGGGTGTGATTATTTTTGGAGCCATCAACAATTACAATTTCATCAGGATATACTGTTTGCAACCGCACCGATTCTAATAAATCTAGCAATGGTTTCGGGCGCATGTAGGTGCAGATGATGAGTGAAAACTTCATGTTTTTATTGGGTTCTGACGCCAAGCTTTAGCAATTGCTTTGCGTAGAAAATCGATTTATTGAACTGCATTTTTTTGTAAGGGATGCACAGTAATCTCCATAAAAAAGACATTTTTGAGCCATTCATCAAGAAAGTAAAAAAATATCTGTGCCGGTATTCCGTGATTTGTTGTGGGGTGTATTGCTTATGAAACTGGTACATCAACGTTGGACTTGGAACTGGGCGAATCCATTTTACCGGAGTATCTAATTCCCAGGGTTGAGTCTTTCTTTTTTTTCCCATAATCCTGGCCTGCGTTCCCCAAAATCGGTAGCCGCCAATGGGTGGTTTTAGATGCAAATTGGTTGAAAACGGATTGTGCAAAACCGGGATGCCCAATTTCAATAATGAAATTCCAAAATCACCATCTTCACCATATCCCCCATCATAATTGACATCATTGCCTACCAACTGATCGACATACACTTTCTTCACACAAGAATTGGCGTTGCTGAACATTTGTGCACTTCCGGCCACCCATCTTTTCGCATCGATGGCTTCAAGTCGTATTTTTAGATCATTCAAATCCTGATCTGGATTTGCCGCCATGATATCGAGCCCGTTGCAGCCGCCGGCTTTATAAGTCTGCAGGAAACGGATATGATTTTCAATAAAATCTGCTGGAACACGAATGTCGTCATCGCCAAAAACAATATATTCCCCTGTACAGACAGCAATGCCTTCATTGCGGGCACGGCAACTTCCTTTAGATTTTTGCCATAGTACGGTCAATTCGAAAGTATAATTCTGTGGATTGTAAAGCGATTCATTACGCACATTTTCCGGTGTCGCATCCACCACCACTACTTGTGTCGGGGAATAGGTCTGCTTCGACAAATCATCGAGTAATCGCAACGTGAAATCCTGTCGCAGCATCGTAGGAATAATGTAACTTACTGTTGGCTTTCCTTCAATAAGATGGAGTTTCCTTGGCGGAAAAAGCGACTTATCAAATTCTTGCTTGAAATTGTTTTTAGCATATAAAAAACCTTTCCATTCGCTTAATTTCCAGAATCCTTTGCGATACAACATAAAAAGTGCATGGTCAATCTTGAAATTTTTGATGTAAAAAACATACCGGTCTTTAACTGAAATCTGTATTTTTTCTTTTTCACTAGCAGGAAACAAACCTTTAGAATATAATGGCACCGCGCCTAATGTCCGGAGCGCATTGTAGCCAAAATCTAAGGCCTGCATCTGTAGACTTTGGTAATCGGAATCGAATCCATTGAAGGTTTCCCATACGGATTTTCTAACGGCAAACTGGTTGGGATTGATCCTCCAACTGACACATTCCTCTAGGTTATCAAAATCATTAATATACCAAAACAACACGGAACTTTGATGCATCAGATCCATGAAAGCATTTTTATAGCCTTGCTCAAAGGAACTGTGCCAGATGTCGCCATACCCTAAAGATAATTGATCGAGCTTAGCGGTATTAGGGTTTCCGCTATAAAGAATGATTTCTCCCGAAGCAGTTCTATATTCTTGTAAAGTCATTTAATTGTGTTCCTTAATTACTGTTCTGTAAAAATCGATATTGACTTTCACCAATTTTTTAATGTCAAACTTTCTTTCTACTGTTTCTCTAGCCGCCTTCCCAATTTTATCGCAAAGCGCATCGTTATTGAGCAATGTTATAATCCGCTGCGCATACACATCGTGGTGATGCGGATTTACGAGAAAGCCATCAGTACCATCGGTAATCACCTCCTTTGACCAGCCGATATCGCTATTAACCACTGCTTTTTGCATTGCCATAGATTCAATTGTTACCATACCCTGTGTTTCGGCGAAGGTAGGAAAAAGACAAACATTCGCCTTTTGGAGGTATTCCTGAACTTGCTGATACGGCACCTTTCCTAAATATTTCACCCTCGAAAACAACGCTCCGTTCAATGCATTTTGAAGCAGCAGCCACGTTGATTCGGAATCAGTTTTCAAATCATACGAATCGCTGCCGATGATAATCAGTTCCGCATCGGGGCATTGTTGCAGTACACGTTCAAAGATAGGCGGCAATTCTAAAACTCCTTTTTTACGGATAATGGTGCCGACATAAAGCACTACTCCTTTTTCGTATACTTTGGGTGTTGGGTTGTTAAATTGTGCTAGTGACAATCCACTCGGAATTGTTGCTACCAATTTGTCTTTGATTCTGAAAATATACTTTGTGATTTCTCCGGCGAAGTCTGTTGGAGCAATATATGCGGTTGCTTTTTGCATCGCCCATTTTTCGAAAAGGAAATTCTTGAGTTTCTGACGGCGCTTTTCGAGATGGCAAAAATAAGCGTCTGTTCCGTGGAAGCGAAGAATCAATGGTGCGTTTAGCTGCATAAATGCGGTAATTCCTGTCCAATCCGGCGCTTCAACAAGATCGATTTTATCTGATTCAATATAGTTATTAATGTAATTTTGAAGGTGTTTCCGATAGTGATACCAAGTAAATAACCGATAGTGCTTCGATGGAATGAGATGTAACGTAATGCCGTTTTCAACAAAAATTTCTTCCGTTTTTTGACCGTAAATAAACACCGAAACCTGAACTCCTTCCTTAATCAACGCCATGGCGAGGTTTTTTACCGTTGTACCAATTCCAGCAGCAGCGGTTACTTTCTCATGTGGGTATTCCGGGGTTAAAAAAGCAATGTGCATCTATTTATTTTTTATCCAAATACAAGAAATATTACGGCCATTCAATTCGTTCTGAGCAATGAACAGGTCTTCATTTCTTTTTAATTCTTCCGGCAGATCACTTTTTAAAACGCTATAAAATGCATACGACCGCTGCTTTATCAACTGAAAGTTTGTTAGGTTTTTTTTGAGAAATTCAAAGGAAATGCCTTTATTTACTGGGTTCAGTTTACTTTCTACATGAATGTCGGTAACGGTCCAAATCTCATCTGCCGTCATTCTTCTCCGGATCGCTTTTTCCGCCAACAATTGATCGTTGATGTGATCGATATAATTCTTTCTGCCCAAATTTCTATTGATAAAATGCTTCCATATTTTTGGAATATAATCGGTCTTTTTTTTCTTTTGATGCCTCTCTGAATACGCTTCAAACTCCACCAAGCGTTGCTTGTATTGGCTGTCCTGAAGATAATCTCCATTTGGATCTTGGAGGTGAATAAAAATGCCGCCCGGTTTTAATAACCGATCTACTTGATTTAAAAAAGGGTGCAACTCGGGAATATGGTGCAATACTGAACAAACGATGATCACATCAAATGATCCGGTTACTGCTGAAATATCAGAATTAATCAGTGTAAATTTTTTGTTCCATGTTTCCGCCTTGGCTTTTGCTTGTTGGAGCATCACAGGAGAAGTATCCAGCAATGCCACTTCATTGATGTAGTCTCCCAATGCGGATTGCAACAATTTCTGAGTGCTGAGTCCGGTGCCGCAGCCAATATCTAATACCCTTAAATTGGAGGAAGGAGACGTAAAATTTAACCCATCCGCCACCAGCAAATTGATTTGTTCCAGCAAACTTTCCCACATATCGTCATGCATGCTGTCATAATGCAATGCTTCATGATCATGAAAAACAATATTGATTCTCGACTGAAATTCCTCGGCCGATAAGGTGCTCCCCGTTTTTTTTAACAGCGGTAATAAACTCGCATAACTCATTGAATGGATACTAATTAAGAATGAATTTTTTATTAAATATTGGTAATATAATCGCCCGATCCTTTATCCGAAACAATCGAAGCCAAAGGAGCTGCTACTACCGAATTTGCCGGAACATCGAACGTCACAATGGCATTAGCACCTATTAAAGCGTCATCACCAATAGTTATTCCACCCAAAATAGCGGCGCCAGGACCGATAAAAACACGATCCCCAATTTTAGGTATTCCTTGATTTTTTCCTCTGACCAAAATCCCTATCGTAATCCCTTGTGAC
>JBBRXW010000156.1:0-5519 GCA_038238295.1 Flavobacteriales bacterium
CTTTCAATGGTTTCTTTTTGGAAGTCTACTGTCGAAGGTGCGTTTCTAAAATACAAATAACCACCAAATATTTCATCGGCACCTTCTCCAGATAAGACTACTTTTATGCCCATATCCGTGATGGCTTTCGACAGAAAATACATTGGAGTACTCGCTCTAATCGACGTCACGTCATAGGTTTCTAAATGCCAAATTAATTTATCTAAAATTGCTATTCCTTGTTCAACAGTAAAATGAATTTCGTGGTGTTCGGTTCCTAGGAACGCGGCCACTTTTTTAGCAGCAACGGCATCCGGCGATTTTTCATCCAAGCCAATGGAGAACGAATGCAGCTTTTTGCCGCATTCTGCTAATAAACGGGAAGCAATGGCAGAAGTTAACGAAGAATCCAATCCGCCCGAAAGTAATACGCCAATCGGCACATCGCTCATCAGGCGTTTGCGAGTCGCTTCGGTAAGCGTTTCTCGGATCAATTCTAAATCTAATGACTTCGTTGCTTTCGTATGGTCTTCGTATTCTGGAGTGTAATATTTTACGAAACCATTTTTAGGGGTGTAATAATGTCCCGGAGGGAATGTTGAAAAATTTTTGCACTGGTCGGCGATAGGTTTCATTTCGGAAGCAAAATAGATTCTTCCTCTTTCATCCAATCCGTAATATAAGGGCTTGACACCCATTGGGTCACGTCCGGCGATAAAATCATCACCATCGACTACCACAAAGGCAAAGTCGCCATCCAATAAATGAAGGAAATCATACCCGAATTCTTCATACAAATGCACAATCACTTCAGAATCTGATTTGGAACGGAACGTGTGGTGTTTCAAAATCCCATCACGCAAAGCTTGGTGGTTGTAGATTTCGCCATTGTGCACCATCCACGCGGTAGAACAACCTTGAATTGGCTGACGCCCTGAGTGCAAATCGATGATCGACAAACGCTCGTGGCTTAGGATATGTCCGTTTTCTGTAACATGCATATCGCTTTCATCAGGGCCGCGATGCGACATTCTTTTTGAAAGTGTTTTTACTAGTTGTTCGTCTTTTCCTTTTCCAATGATGGCTAAAATCCCGCACATATTTTTATACTTTAGTTTTCTTTATTCGTTGAAGCAAAGATGTAGGATGTGTTATTATAATGAAACTAAATTTTGTATAATGGTTATAATTTATAACTAAAAAACATATTTTAATTACAATATGAAATAATATTTTTATAAAAAAAGGTTGCTGCTTATAGATTGTAAAAAAATCTCCCCATTTCCGAGAGGAAAGTTATATTTACCATTCCTAATTTTGAAAAAAGTGGTATGATCGGTTCGAAGAAAATTATAGTGGTACTTCCCGCCTACAAAGCAGAAAAGACGCTGATACAAACCTACAATGAGATTCCATTTGATATCGTAGATCAAGTAATTCTTGTTGATGACAACAGCCCGGACGAAACCATTGCAGTCGCTCACAGTATCGGCATTCACCATATTATCAAACACGATAATAATCTGGGTTACGGAGGCAATCAGAAAACTTGCTATAATAAAGCAATGGAATTGGGCGCAGACATCGTCATCATGCTGCATCCCGATTACCAATATACGCCAAAGCTAATCCATTCGATGAGCTATCTAATCGCGCATGAAGTCTATCCGGTGGTCATCGGTTCAAGGATTTTAGGAAAAGGCGCGCTCAAAGGTGGTATGCCAATCTATAAATATATCGCCAACCGTTTTCTGACCTTAACACAAAACATTCTGATGAATCAAAAATTATCGGAATACCATACGGGCTATCGTGCCTACGACAGAAAGGTTTTGGAAGGCATCGATTATAATTCGAATTCCAATGATTTTATTTTTGATAATCAATTCTTGGCACAAATCTTTTATCACGACTATGAAATTGCCGAAATCACTTGTCCGACAAAATATTTTGAAGAAGCATCTTCGATTAATTTTAGTAGAAGTACCACTTATGGTTTAGGAGTTTTAAAAACATCGCTGCAATATTTTCTTGCAAAAAACTGGAATGTAAAGAATAATCTATTCAGAAAAAACACTTGATGGTTTAATGGATTTCTTCAATTAGATAGTGCGTTCCATGAATCTCAAACCCATACCCTACTTCATTACCCAACAAATTGCTTCCCAAAGGCGATTGCACCGAAACTGCGATAATCGTCTGCTCCTCGACTGTGATCTTAGGCAGAGCCGACGACAGAAACAGCCACATCCCATTGGCTTTTACGACACTTCCCATAGCGATTTTTTTCGAAACTAAAGTCGCATCAATTTTATCGAGAAGCGCTTTCTGATCTATATATTCCGTCAATTTTCGGTTGAGTTTTTCCTGCTCGATATGCATCATCGACAAGGCCGTTTCGTGCTTATCACCAGCAGAACCTTTCGCATCGTTTTTCGAATCTTCGGTCAGCGATTCAATCATGTCGCGGAACACATCAATCTTGTCCTGGAGTAACAATGTGTACTGCTGATGTATTTTTTGTTTTAGTGTCATGAATTTTACCGCAAAGATTGGCAAAGGCTCGAAAAAAAATTAGTAAAACGGTGTCGCACTTTAACGTTAGAAATCAAATTTGAAATTCGCACCTAACATCACTTGAAACGACTGCACCGGATAATTCAACCATTTTTGATACGCCTGATTCCCGATATTATTCAATCGCAAGAAAGCCGTCAAACGCTGATTGTATTTGTAACCAACATGCACATTCGCATCAAAATAGCCTTTCACTGTTTTAATATTATCTTCCGCTACAATTGGCAAAATCGACAAGTTCGTCTGATGGTCTTTGCGGTCGCCTACATAAAAAACATCCGCGCCAGCATACCACTTTGGTGTAATCATCGCATCTAAAGAAGCGCCCACTTTGATTTCAGGTAAATTCCACGCTTCCGCCTCATTTTGAACTCTAAATTTTTGAAAGGTTCCATTAATTCCGAACGAAACATTTTTAGAAAAGTCCGCTTTCAATTCCCCGAAGAAACGCAATGTTCGAACCTCATCATACACGACTCCAAAAGAATTTCCATATTTGTAAACATCTTGAATAGCTACTGCCTCATCATAATCATTGGCTTTAAACAACGGTTTGTTTTTTTCATCTATCATCGACCCGCGCACATCATAGCTTACATAATTCGATAATTTCCCTTTTAAACCGGCATACGCATCCAACTTTTTGTCCGTCGGAGCAATCGCTAAAGTTGGGGAAACATAGGGGTTTTCATTCGTAAAATCACGATACGAGTTTTGCTGTAAATCGCCATCGGCACCTACGTAAAACACCATCAGGTCACCGACAACTTTCAACGAAGCTGAGGCTTTTGGATAGACAAATAACTTAGAGTCGCCGCCTTCCGAAGCCAAGCTATAATGCACTGCCGCGCCTAACTCGAAGGACCAGTCGTTTTTACGCATCGCAAAACTCGGGTGAATTCCAAAATTGGTATATCCGTATTTCAGTTCGGTGGTTCCCGAATAATCCTTATCGAATTTACCGCCGACATAATCCACGCTGAGTTCCGTTTTAATTGTTTCGCCAAAGGCATCAAAGGTCAGCGTCGGTTTGACATAAAACCTATTTTCAGCCGACAAGTAATTGTCCCAGATTCGATCGTATTTCAAAGTCATTACGTTAAAAATACTTTCATTAAAACCAATCTTTCCTCCAATATAAGCATTGTGGTACGTGTGCGTTTGGTTGGCGTGCTCAAAGGCATCGTGTCTTTCAGCCGGCGTTAAAAGATCGCCATAATCCTGCGGCAATCCGTACCAAAAATATTTCTGAATCTGATAGCCCACATCGCCATTCCACGAGAACTCTTTCTGTTTGCTGCCATAGGTCAAATCGACTGCAGTATTCAGGAATTTATCATCAAGCTTCAAGTCTTTAATCCCACCATTCGAAGACAAATGCTTCACCGAACCCGCCACATAATCATTGTCGCCCACATCTTGCGTCACATACAACTCGGCAAAAGCATTAAAATAATTCCCAAAACCGGAAGTGAAATAATTTTTAAACAACCGCTCTTCTGCGGGTTTGTCAACCCCTGCCGCACGTCCTTTCGATGGCGTAAACGTCGAGGCTACCGGAAACGAAAAAATCGAATACTTAATCGGCTCTTTTTTGGTATTGTCCTCGTCCTCAAGTGCCGGTGTTTCCTTCACTTTAAAAGCATCGGAAATCGTTGGTGTATAAGGCTTCACAACATTCACGACCTCGGTGCCGATGTTCTAGTCTTTCTTCTGCGCGGACAATTTCTGGATGCCCGTCAACAGCAATATGAAGGCGATGGTATATTGAATTTTGATTTTCATAGTTTGATTTTTTTTGCTTTTTTTTAGAAGCTATTCCTGCTGTCCGCTATATCTTTTGCGCCGAACCCCGGCACAAAAGGATGCCGCTGCCATCAGGGCTAAGGCGCTCCGTTTCGATTGATGCTTTAATTTTGAATGGATGAATTGGTTTGCGATTCTTTAGTTTTAATAGCGCTCAATTCCGTTTGCGCTTCGGTGACCACATCTGGGAAAGCCGTAAAATTCTTAATCACGCTGTCCAGAATATACGTCGCCTGAAAACTGTCTTTCAGTCCATAAAAGTTTTTCGCCATCACGACCAAACCTTTAGCACCGAAATATTTATACCCGGAATAATCTTTAGACAACTTCTGCACCGCCGTATTCGACGCTTCGTACTTGCCGTCTTTGTTTTTGAAATACGCATCGTAATACAACGCTTCCGCCGCCAATTCGCCTTTAGCAATGGTCATTAATTTGGCGTAGGCCACGCGGGCTTTGGCTTCATCATTCGAATTGATTGCCGAACGCGCCACGATAATCTGCGCATCGGATTTGACCTTATCATCCGTTTTCGGATTTGCCAAAACCTTCTCCGCATAAACCACCGCATTCGCATAGTCCTTTTGCTCGTAATAGGTTTTCATCAAATTCGATTGGGCGAACGTGACATTTTGAGGGAAATCCGCTTCCGATTCCAAGCGTTTCAACGTAGTGATTGTTTTCGATGCATCGCCTTTTTTCAAATAGATTTCCGCCAAACGCGCTAACGAAGGCTCAGTAAATTCATTTCTCGATTTAGAAGCGACATACTCGTAATTTGGAATCGCACTCGTTGTATTACCATCAGCGAAATACGATTGCGCCAAATAGAAGTTTGCTTTCAAAGCGTGGAGTCCATTTGGGAATTTCGAAACATAGCCACTCAAATTCGTAATCGCCTGTTTGGTATTATTCTGCAAATATTGCTTCTCCGCTGCTTCGTAGGTATCATTATCCAGATCGGCATCGCTTACCGCAACAAAGTCTAACGTTTTCACCCAAGTGGCGTACTCATCGACTTTTCCGTTATCGACATAGATCAAACGGGCAGTCGCAACAGCTTCGACAGCTTCCGGGCTTTTGGGATACTCGGCAGCCAATTTTTTGAATTTCGCCAAAGCCTGCGCATCATTCTCGGCATTATAATAAATCAATCC
>JBBRXW010000157.1:0-5467 GCA_038238295.1 Flavobacteriales bacterium
CCTGCCCGGTGTAATAGTTGACGCCGCCAATTAAAACCAATGCCAACGCATCACCGACTTCGTTGATTTTCGCAATCACATCTTCCAAACGAATGTTGTGCTCGCCCTCGCGGCGTTTGATTTCTACAAGCGCATCTTCGGTTTTGTACCCCCGAGAATTTACTTGGCTTTGAAACATATATTGATCGGAGGGAAATGCTTTTTCCTCGCAGATGATTTTGTAACGGGTTTTTGTCGGGCGGTAAAAGGACACCATCATCAAATGCAGATTCACCGTTAACGTATTCATCACTGTGATTTCAGAAGGTTTCGCTCCAACAATTGTACTCAATGGAATTGCAAATCTTTCGTGATAATCCCACCACGGTTTTTCGGCATAGAAATGCCCTTCTACGGCAAGGTTCGCCCAATCGTTCATCACTTCATCGACATACTTTTTGGTTCGCTTGGGCTGCAAGCCCAACGAATTTCCGGTAAAATAGATAACGTTTTTCCCGTTATGCTGCGGAAAAATAAATTCATTTTTATACGATCGCAAGGCATCCTCGCTGTCGAGTTGCTTCGCAAATTCCCTTGTATTCTGAAAAGTCATTTGGTGTTTTTTTGTACCCGTAAAAATAACAAAAAATAGGAATTCCCGTTTGCTAAAGTAGACGTAAAAATGTTTATTTTTAAAACACTAAAACCAAACCTATGAAAACCAATGCGAATGCCATTATTCTTGCGCTGGCGGTAATTGTTTCTGCCTATCTGTTTTCGAATGCTTTTAAAAACCGGAATCAAAGTAACGATACGATTAGCGTGACGGGCTTGGGGAAAAAAGATTTCGTTTCCGACCTGATTGTGTGGAGCGGATCGTTCTCGAAAAAAAGCGGCACCTTGAAAGAGGCCTACGCTTCCTTGGATGCTGATCGTGAAAAGATCAAAGCTTATTTGGCGTCGAAAGGAATCAAAGCGAACGAGATGGTTTTTTCGGCGGTGAATTTTAATAAAGATTACGATTTTGTTTACAATGAAAACGGCAGCACCAAACAGCAGATTTTTACCGGATTTACGCTGACGCAAACCATTTCCGTGCAGTCGAAAGAAGTAGATAAGATTGAAGAGATTTCGAGACAGTCGAGCGAATTGATTAACTCGGGTGTCGAGTTTTATTCGAATGCTCCGGAATATTACTATACCAAGCTGGCAGAACTCAAAATCAAGATGATTGCCGAAGCTACGAAAGACGCACAAACGCGTGCGAAAAGCATTGCCGAGAATGCCGGTGCCGGTTTAGGGAATCTGAAGAAATCGGATATGGGTGTTTTCCAGATTACTGGGCAAAATTCTTCGGAAGACTTTTCGTATGGTGGTTCCTTTAATACGATGTCGAAAAACAAGACGGCAAATATTACTGTGAAACTGGTGTATCAGGTAGATTAATCACTCAGAGAACAGCGTTGAAAATATAACAATACTCTAGATGTAACTATAGGGCTGCGTGAAGGATAGCAGCGGAAAGCCCGGAACGCAGTGAGGACTTGCAGCGAATAGCCTGACCCTTGCGGGCACGCCCAAAAACAAAAAATCCCATCACTGCTGACGGGATTTTTTTTGAAGTCTTGTGAGATTAGAGAATCAACATGGCGTCGCCGTACGAATAAAAACGGTATTCTTCTTTGATGGCTTCTTCGTAGGCTTTCTTCATCAGATCGTGACCGCAGAATGCAGAAACCATCATTAGTAAGGTGGATTTTGGCGTGTGAAAATTCGTAATCATGCAATTCGGAACGCTGAAATCGTACGGTGGAAAGATGAATTTGTTGGTCCACCCTTCAAACGGATTCAAGGTTCGTGCAGACGAAACCGAACTTTCAACGGCGCGCATCGATGTGGTTCCTACGGCACATACTCTTTTCTTTTTCGCTTTAGCTTCGTTGACGATGTCGCAGGCTTCTTGAGTAATGATTAATTCCTCTGAGTCCATTTTGTGTTTTGACAAATCTTCTACTTCTACCGGATTGAACGTCCCTAAACCAACGTGCAAGGTGACTTCGGCGAAGTTGACACCTTTGATTTCGAGTCGTTTCAATAAATGTTTGGAGAAGTGCAAACCGGCGGTCGGCGCGGCTACGGCTCCTTCGTTTTTGGCGTAAATGGTCTGATACCGCTCGGCATCTTCCGGAGTTACTTCCCGGTTAATATATTTTGGAATGGGAGTTTCTCCAAGTTCCGTTAGTTTGTTTCTAAATTCATCATACGAACCGTCGTAAAGGAAACGCAACGTTCTTCCGCGGGAAGTGGTGTTGTCGATAACCTCAGCGACCAATGAGTCGTCGTCACCGAAATATAATTTATTTCCGATTCTGATTTTACGCGCCGGATCAACCAAGACATCCCAAAGGCGTTGTTCTGAATTTAATTCTCGTAATAAGAACACTTCGATTCTCGCTCCGGTTTTTTCTTTGTTTCCGTATAAACGCGCTGGGAAAACCTTCGTGTTATTCAATACTAAAACATCGCCGTCACCAAAATAATCGATAATGTCTTTGAACATTTTGTGTTCGATGGTTTTTTTCTCACGGTTGATGACCATCAAACGCGATTCGTCTCTGTTTTCGGCTGGATATTCTGCAAGTAGTTCTTTGGGTAAATTGAATTGGAAATGAGATAATTTCATTGGAGAAAGTTAGAAGTTATGGGATTTCAGTTATAGGTTTTGATGCTATAACTTTCAAACGCTGGCAAATATACGATAGTGAGATAGGCGTTGTCAAGTGTTTTGCCGTTTATTTTTGAGAAGCCAATGCCACCAAGGCACGAAGACGTCTATGACTGAATTTATTTAATTTCCGAGGTTTTAAATCCGATGCTTTTCAGATCCTTCCAAAAGTTCGGAAACGATTTGGAAACCACTTCGGCATCTTCGATAGCAATCGGAATTTTTAATGCCAGCGGTGCGAAAGCCATTGCCATGCGGTGGTCGTTATAGGTTTTTATTTTGATATTGGATTGGATCGTGTTTTTTGCTTCCAAAGTCAATGTCTCGTCGGTCACAGTAACGTTGGCGCCGAGCTTCGTCAATTCTTTCTGCAGTGCTTCGAGACGATTGGTTTCTTTTATTTTTAACGTATGCAAGCCCGTTAAATGGCAGCCGATTCCCAACCCGAAACAAGTTATCGCGATAGTTTGAGCCAGGTCGGGTGTGTTCTGAAGGTGCAGGCTCAACGGCTCAACGTGCAGATCTTGCGCGGTTTTGCGAAGTGTAAGTGTCTTTCCATTGAAAGCACTTTCGACGCCAAATTTTTTGTAAATAGCACTTAATGCGCTGTCTCCTTGAAGGCTGTTTTCTTTAAAACTGGATAATTGGATTTCGGTTCCGGGTTTTGATAGTGCCACAATCGAATAAAAATAGGATGCCGAAGACCAGTCCGATTCGACTGTTATTTTAGCTTGCGGCTGGTGTGTATTTGGTAAAACGGTGATGCTGTTGCCTTGGAATAAGGTCTTGACACCGATTTCATCGAGCAAATCCAACGTCATCTGAATATACGGCACCGAAGTGATGGAGCCTTCGAGAGTAAGCTGCAAACCGTTTTCGAGTTGGGGTGCGATTAATAATAAGGCAGAAACATATTGGCTGCTGACATGTGCGGGCAAATAGACGTGACTTTTGGTCAGCTTTTTCCCTTTTATTTTTAATGGTGGAAAACCTTCTTTCTCTGCGTAGGTAATTTCGGCGCCGAGTTGATGCAATGCTTCGACAAGAATTTGAATGGGCCGTTCTTTCATTCGGGATGAGCCCGTTAGCGTAACTTCTCTTCCTTCCTGCGTCGCAAAATATGCAGTCAGGAAACGCATGGCTGTTCCGGCGTGGTGAATATCGATTATAGCATCGGTAGTCTGCAGTGCTTTCAGCATTACTTCCGAATCATCGGAATTTGAAGTGTTTTCGAGTGTGATATTGGGATACAACGCTTGAAGCAGCAACAGTCGGTTGGTTTCTGACTTGCTGCCTGAAATAGTGATGGCAGCATTTTGTACTTCCGATAGATGCAGCTGCAGATTCATTATTTTAGTTTTTCGTTGTTCTGGTGGCGGTCGTGGTCGCGGTTGGTTTTGAGCTCCATTTTTTTATCGAAGGCCTGTTGTAAGTCGATGCCGGTTTGGTTCGCCAAACACAACACCACAAAAACCACATCGGCTAATTCTTCGCCTAGGTCTTTATTTTTATCGGATTCTTTTTCGGATTGCTCTCCGTAGCGACGGGCAATAATACGAGCAACTTCCCCCACTTCTTCGGTCAGTTGCGCCATATTGGTGAGTTCATTGAAATAGCGTACGCCGTGATTTTTTATCCAGGTATCGACTTCCAGCTGGGAATTTTTGAGGTTCATGATTATATTTTTTTAAGCACAATCTTTTCGGTTTGTTTGTCAATTACTTTTTGATAGAACTCTTTCAAAGCACCATAAAAATCCGCTGGCAATAATGTTCCATTGCTTTCGATAGTTGCCGCTATTTGAATTTTGTTTTCCAAAGCTACAATTTTGTATGAAAAAACTTCTATGTTTTCTGGCGTTGCTATTGTAATAGATTTTGGGATCGACTCGATTATATATCCTTCTGGAATTTCATAGCTCACATTGTATTTTACCTGCTTCGGATATCCGAAATAAATCGGCAATTCCCTTATTTCCTGACGAAATGGGTTTTTCACTGTCGTAAAAAAAAGCAATGGGGTAATTACCATTTTGTCGCCTACTGTTTCACAATAACTTTCTGAAGTAAAATTAAACGTTTGGGTTATTGGTTTTGTAAAATCGGTAGCTTTATTTTCGACGGTATACCCATTGAGTTGAAGGCCGGTCCAGTCTTGTTCTACCTTCTCTAAATAACTTTCATCGCTGACATTTCCATACTTTTCTCTAAATCGCAATGCTTCGTAATCGGTTCTAAGTATTCTGAATTTGCCGTTGATTTTCCCTGATTTTTCTATCGTTACCATTAGGTTATTCAATTCTTTTGAAGGAATTGTAGGGATTAAATTTATTTCTTCAGAAGTGCCGTCATTCCGCATCAATCGCCCGGTCCAGTTTAATGTTGAAAAAGGCAAAACACCGGCTGCTGTAAATTTATCTGTCGCATCTAACAACACCTTTTTACCTTGCACATCGACCGCCGCAATAACGTAGTTAAAAACCGTTCTGTTAGGAAAAATCGGGATACCATGATTAACGGTACTCGTAAGAACTGGGTTGGCGTTGAGCCCAGCATAATTTAGCATGGTGATTAAAATAAAATTGATTTCCGCCGTATTTCCGGTTTTTTCAAGGTAGGCTTTTTTGACACCTTTATCGGTCGAATAGCGATTGTAACCATTCCAGTTCATCTTATCTTGTACGAATTTAAAAATAACATTGATTCGTTCCGTCTCTGTTATTTTGTCTTTTAAAATTAGTTTTAAATCTTCTTCAAAATAGCC
>JBBRXW010000158.1:0-5429 GCA_038238295.1 Flavobacteriales bacterium
ATTCCGCCGGAAAATGTTTCAATGCGCTTGTCCGCAAATTTCAGTAATCCTAGTAAATCAAGGCTTTCAATTATCTTTTGCTTTAGATTTTCGCCTTTCAATCCGTACATACTGCCAAAATACATCAGGTTTTCCCGTGCGGTTAAGGTTGGATACAAGGCATATTCCTGTGGGACGACCCCGATGATTTCTTTGATTCCAAGAGCATTTTCAGCAAAGGTCAATCCATCAATAGTGAAATATCCAGAACTCGGTTGAAGCAACCCACAAAGCATTGAAATTAATGTTGTCTTACCGGCACCATTTGGGCCTAACAATCCGAAAATCTGGCCTTCATTAATTTCTAACGTCAAGTCATCCAAAGAAAAACTGTCGGCCTCTTTGTATTTTTTTGAAAGGGATTGTATTTGAATGATTGGTTTCACTGCTTAGCTGATTGCTTTTTTTAGTGCTTTAAAGAAGATTTCTTCTTTGTTGGCAATCACCAAAAGTTCATCAGCAATCGTATTGTAAACATCTTCCTGAACACTTCTTTTTTTATAAATCCTTGATGCGTTCACAGCAAAATCCCGCCATAAATCGCCAATGATTGTCATTTCTTTAGAGAGTTCATTGATTTTTTCATTCTCTAAAATAACCGCAGCTTCCTGCAGAAATGCAGCATAAATAAATCGAAAGCCTCCACCGCCCGTGCCAATTTCTTCCTGCATCCGGACCATTTGTGCAAGATAATGGTTGGCTTTTTTAGTGCCATGTTTGATAGGCCATTTACGGATTTGTTTCGCCACATATTTTATTCCACGGACGCCAATAATCGGCATCGGCGCCAGCATATCCCTGCAGGTACTTTTAATTCCTTTTATAATAGCCGTTTTCAAATCGATGTTTTTCGGAATGTAAATCGGGTAGTACATTTGTCCTCGCGGGGCAAAAGCACCTTTCGCAAAACGCACTTTCTCTAATTCGGCATGCGTTAGTGTCGTAACGGTTTCCATCACCGGATCGCTGATTAGATACTCCGTTTCGGATTTACCATAAACGACCAAATTGTGCGCGTTGAAATGAAACCGATATTCATCCGGAAAATAGGTCAGATTATAAACGCCCACTTGCAAACCGGTTGGAATGTTGTTTTTTAAATTATCATCCAATGCCTTCGTAGCATTTGCAATGCTTGAAAATTTCTGGCGTTTTATTTTGATTCCCAATCGTCTCGCCAATCGGTTGAATATCAATCCCGGCATTGGGCGGTAGCTGATCGCTGGTGCATAATTGACTTTAATAAACGGCAAATACACAAAAAACAGACCAGAGCCAATACCAAAAACCATCGGTTCGCTGATATTCAGTCCGTTATGTTTTAGCAGATTAGAGGCAACACCATTTTCACAATGTGCCGATTGATGATGGGTGAAATTCGTTTCCATTAGTGGGGGTTGAAATTTTTTAAATCGGAAACCGAAATTGAAAATGTTTCGGCATATTTCAATAATATGGAATCATTTAATTTCGCAAATACGGCAGGTTTGAAATGCCTTCTGACTCGCCATTTCCACATTCCGACATAGCTCGCCAGGATGATTGGATCCATTTTGTGCAATTCCATAAAATAGACAATGGGACTGGCTTCACCGTTTTTCACCTGCTCTTTCGCAGTGGCAATCCGTTCGTTGATTTCATCGATAGCGTTAGAAAGGGCAATGGTTTTGGGTTCCCAGCCCATACTTAATTCAGTAGTGTAATTCCCTTTTTCATCGGTTGCATAAATCAGCTCTTTCAAGTTGCTCTTCGAAAGATTGCCCTGATCTTGTGGTACTTCCTCTTTTCTCATTTGAATTGATTTTAATCTTTATAAAGTGCTTACTCGAATTTAAGAATCGACTCTCGAATTTTCCTGTATAAACAAGTTGATTTCACCTTCCAGTAGCAATTCTTGATCATTGAAGGTTTGGCACGCCATGGTACACAACGTATAGTTATCGGTCACAAATTTAGAAGCTAATACCGATATGGTTTTTATCGTGCTTCCGGTTTTGGGAAGGGCATGTATTTTTAGCGTTTTCAATGCGCTGATAAATCCAATGACGTCAACGCCTTCCTTATCGATATTATTTTCATCGACATAATAATCTTTTGCAACAATAGCAGAGCAGGTTTGTGCTGCATTTTCTATCAATCCCGCTTCTATAAAAATGCCATTCTGTATAAAAATATTGTCCTCTTTTATTTTAAAAAAAGTTTCTACACGCTCATCATCCATTTTTAAAATCATGTCCACCATCAGCATCGGCGCGCGGTGTGGTAAATAATTTTTAATGTCAATTGGCGTATCCATCCTTTTGAAATTTATTTGGCTAAAATGGTCTTCATTTGGCCTCTGGCGATTTCTTGATCCTTGAGTCTGGTCACAATATCGACGAGCGTTATGCCTGCAAATTCCTGAAGAATTGTAACTGTTGTTTGAATTTCATCGTGCCTTTTTGGTAACGCTGTGATTTCGATTTGTTTGATTGAACCGATATATCCTGTTGGTGCAGGTTCCTGCTTCAAATAAAATTGATACCCGGTGTGTAAGGCAACCGATTGCGCCATATGTTCTACCAATCCAGATTCGAGGAACGTTCCATCTTTAAAAAAAATATTGTCGTCTTGGATCTTCAGACCGGAAACAATCGTGGTTTCTGTATAGGAATATAACGTATCAACCATGACAAAAGGGAATTTTTGTGGCAGTAAATTTTCCACAAACTCCTTTTCGAAAAGTGCATTGTTTGTTTCCATTTTAGCAAACCGTTAAATAGGCGTAGGCAAAAGAAAAACGTCCGCTTTCAGGCACCGACAATAAAATACGGTCGCCTTTTTTCAATTTTCCGGAAGTCATTAATTCGTCTAAAGCCAGGTATATGGAGGCTGAACCTATATTTCCAACACGCGTCAGATTCATAAACCATTTTTCCTTTGGCAACACCATTCCTTTGCTTTCCAAAGATTTTTTCAAACCATCCACAAAGTAATGCGATGAAACGTGCGGCAGGAAATAATCGATCTGATCGGCGGTAATATTGTTTTTTTTCAGGGCGTTGTGCATACTTTCCGCACCTTTTACCAAAATAAATTCATCGAGTAGTTTCACATCTTGTTTGATCGAAAATATCGATTCCTTCAACCATTGGTCCGGGTGATAGTCACTCCACGGTTTGATTTCACCATTTTCTAATTTATCACCACCGGCATACATACACGCCTCCAACTCGTAGGCGTACGAGTAGGCATCCATCCATTCAATCTTCAATGAAATTGGGCCTTTCGGTTTATTTTCCAAAAGAAAAGCACCGGCACCATCAGACAACATCCAACGCAGGAAATCCTTTTTGAAAGCAATTATAGGTTGTTCTTCTAAATTCTTAAGATTGATCACCTCATGCTCGTATTTCTCAGCATTTGTCCAGGTAGAAACCCGTTCCGATCCGGTACATACCGCATTTTTAGTACTTCCTGATTTGATAGAAAGATAACCGAATTTGAGTGAGTTCATTCCGGCGCAGCAAACTCCCGTCGAAGAATTCAATTCTACAGATCTGTTTTTCAATAATCCATGTACCATAGCGGCGTGCGAAGGGAGAAAATTGTCTGGAGTTGAAGTTCCGCAGGAAAGTAATTCCATGTCCTGTGGTGTAAAACTTTCATCAAACAATTCTAAAATCGCATTTCGGGTAAGCTCGGCATTGTTATGCGTGCTGTTTCCGTCTTTATCTAAAGCATAATAACGGCTGATAATTTTATTATTCCTAAGGATAATTCTTCTTGCCTTTGAGGCAACTTCATTGATAAGTCCCAAGTAATCTTCCATTTCATCATTCGAAATAGCTTCATTGGGTAAATACTTTCCGGTTTTTGTAATATATACTTCAAACATAATTTAATAAAAACTTCTAACCCCTTGATAATACTGGATTTCTTTCTTCAATTTCGCAATCTTAAAAGGGTATGTAAAAAGGTGCAATATATAGACAATTGGCGAGATTAACCAAATTGCAAGTAACAAATAAATATTGAACACTTTTAGCCATGTTTTTCTCGAATTTTTTTTCGGATAGATAAAATGGGACCACTTTTTAAAGATTTTGTTAGCGGTTTTATCGACGGTAACTAAATAAGAACTGATCCGCACACCCTCTAGTGCAATAATTTTCGGCTGTAAGGTGTCGAAATTGTTTTTTTGAACTGCCTCCAAAATTACCGTTCCAAATTGATCCGCTTCCTGAATATCTTTTTCGGATACGCCGGGCAACGGAAAAATTCCGAGGTATTTTTTTTTGACACCGGAAAACATCCATTCTACAATCGTGATAACACTAATCAGGTTTCCCGTGCGATCGACAAAAGCAATATTGCCTTTCAGCAAAGCTTGGTTTTCTAGCAACAGCATCTTTACTTTTTCCTGCGCCATCACCCACATATTCCTTGAACCATTAATGGTAATCACCGGTGTGTCTTTGAAGATGATTTTGGCTTCCGGACTTTTCAGAAATGAATTGATCGGAATGGAAGGCGTCAGATACCATACCTGATAATGCAACAAAATCAAATCATATTTTGTCTCAAGAATTTCAGAAGGAACGGGTTGTATCGCTGCCGGGATTTGCAAAAAAGATTCCGGAAAAGCGTCGAAAAAACTGGTTTTGTCCCATGGAAAAGGAAACGGTTTTTCCATTTTTATTTCGTAAAATGTCACGCTAATGTCTTCCGAGCTTAGCAGCGGTTTTGCGATGTTCCGGGCAATCGCTTCCAATTGCCCGGATTGTGAATAATAGATTACGAGAACATTTTTCATTGGAGCTATTGTATTCTAATTGTCGGTTTTGGCTTTCTTAAAGTTTCTAATTTTATCGGATCTTTTGGTATGCACCCATTCCGGCCACGTGGATTCGTCTTCGGCATCGTAAATCCGTAAGTGTTGTTCGGGATCTTCAAGTAATAAATCCTCCATCGTGCATTTCAAAATTGCTGCTGCCGTAGACAATCCTGAATGGGTCGCACCGCCAACACCATGGGATAATGTACTTGAACCACAAAGGAAGAAGTTTTCTATTTCCGTTTTATTTTTAAACGCAAAAGGGCCAACCTGATTCAGTGTTTTTTCGGTTCCGTAAACATTTCCTTTGGTAGAATTAATATAAAATTCATTGGTTTTTGGCGTTCCAAGCTCTGCCTGAACAACATGGTTTTTGGCGTTGGGAATAATCTTTTCGACGTTGTTCATCAGTTTATCGATGACCTTTTCTTTAAACGCACGATATCGTTCGTTATGATAATCTTCGAGGTTGTTAAATTCTTTCAGATTGTCATAATTGACATACGTCACTACCTCAAAATTATGGTATTTTCCATTGAAACTCACGGGATCTTTTATCGTAGTACAGCTGATA
>JBBRXW010000159.1:0-5393 GCA_038238295.1 Flavobacteriales bacterium
ATAATCACGCAGGCGTTGTCGAGGAATCTAAGCAGGCGACCATCGAATCGATGAATACTGTCATCGCGAAACAAAAAATGGATTTGGCAAAACAGAAATCAATTGATTCTATGCAAACTATTGTCGATCACCAAAAAGCTGTTCGTACCCATACGACCACTGTCGTTCAAGCCACTCCAGCGGAAGCTAAGAGAAAAGGATGGAGCCGCGCTGCTAAAGGTGCTGTTATCGGTGCCGGTGTAGGAGCTATAGGTGGAGCCGTAATCGATAAGAAACACCGTGGTGAAGGTGCCATCATCGGAGGTTTGGCGGGAGCCGGACTTGGTGCTGGAACCGGAGCAATAATCGATTCCGAAAAGAATAAGAAATAGTTTTCACGCTACTGCGTTATAAATTGCAAAGCTCGCTAAGGTCATTCTTAGCGAGCTTTTGTATTATAGCTTTGCGGTTTTTGCAAGTATCTTTTAAAATAATGTAATCTGTCCGTCGTCATCAAGCTGAATGTCTTCGTCGTTTTTTTCTTCAACAGCAGTAACCTCACCTTCCACTTCTATTTCTTCAGCAATAACCTCTATCGGAGGGTCATATGGCAAAGGTTCGAGCAAATTGACTTGTTTGAGTTTATCCGCTGTCAATTGATTTCCTAACGCTTTGAAGCCTTTCACGGCAATAAAACCTTCGATTGCCACGTGTTGGTTTTCTTTCTGTATGCCTTTTACTTTGTTGAATACCAATTCTGCCATCGGTCGATAATCCGTCGATACAATTTCAAGTTGCGAATTCGGGTGTTCTGTAATAAAAGTATCTTCCTTGCCTTCGGTTTCTACTAGAAAACGTTTGACATAATACCGCTCTTTTTCTCCATCATAATAAATGGCGGAAATCGGTTTGTTTGGAATCCATTTTTCAAGTACCACCATGTCTTCATCGAAATGCGTCGTCAGTTCCGGAATAATCACTTTGAGTTTTCCGGTTTGAGAAATCACGAGGATTTTGTCATTAGGTCGGAATTCGCCAAGCAATTCACCACGTGCGTCGGTATTGAGTTTTTGAACGGTATCATCGAACCAAATTTTTCTAGGCAATAAGGTCGAGATTCCTTTTTCTTTGATTTCGATTTTCTTGATCGGATATTTCGTCACGAGATTTCCTTTAGAAGCCCTGCCTTTTATAGCAATGCTTGCAAAATCTAAATCCCATTTTAGTTTTTTGATGCTGCCAACCTGACGCAGTAAAATGGTGATCACTTCAGCTTCTCCATTCGGATTGCAAGTGAAATATAAGGTTTGTGACCCTTTGGTTTCGTTCGTCAAATCGTATAATTTATCCCGAGTCACACCCGAAACATTGAAGCGTTTGATATACGCCGGGCCGGATTTTCCATCGCGGTAAATCATATTATAAATCGTCCGCTTATCGCTCTTATCAAAAATGGCCACGTGAATAATGTCTTTGCCTACAAATTTCTTATCATCGACTTTGCAGATCATCATGTTTCCATCGCGCAAGAATACAATCACATCATCAATGTCGGAACAATCGGTCACGTATTCGTCTTTTTTTAGTCCGGTTCCGATAAACCCTTCTTCACGATTGACATACAGTTTGGTATTTCTCAACACCACTTTCGTCGCTTCGATATCATCAAAGATACGAAGCTCTGTTTGGCGGTCGCGGCCTTTGCCATATTTCTCTTTGAGCTTGGTGAAATACGCAATCGCGAAATCCGTTAAGTGTTCTAAATCGTGTTTGACTTGTTCGATATCGCCTTCGAGTGCCTCAATTTTATCTTGTGCTTTGTTGCTGTCGAATTTGGAGATACGCATAATACGGATTTCCGTCAAACGCAGAATATCGTCTTCGGTTACTGCTCTTTTTAATGGTTTGATGAAAGGTTTCAATCCTTCATCGATGGCAGAAATAACGCCTTCTTTAGTGGTCTCTTCCTCGATCAGACGGTAGATTTTATTTTCGATGAAAATGCGTTCCAATGAAAGAAAATGCCAGTGTTCTTCGAGTTCACTTAAGTGAATTTCGAGTTCACTTTTTAATAAAGTAACCGTTCGTTCTGTCGAGATTTTCAACATATGGGAAACGCCGACAAATAAAGGTTTGTTGTCTTCAATGACGCAACCTAAAGGCGCGACTGAAGTTTCACAGGCGGTGAATGCAAACAACGCATCGATTGTTTTGTCGGGAGAAACGCCCGGATACAAATGAATTAAAATCTCTACTTCCGCGGCGGTATTGTCTTCAATTTTCTTGATTTTGATTTTGCCTTTTTCATTGGCTTTCAAAATACTGTCGATTAAAGTCGTCGTATTTGTCGAAAATGGAATCTGCGTAATGACCAAGGTATTTTTATCCAACTGGCCAATTTTGGCACGAACACGAACGCGACCACCACGCATTCCATCATTATAATTTGATACATCGGCAATACCGGCTGTTTGAAAATCAGGATAAATTTGAAATGGTTTTCCTTTTAATATTTTAATCGACGCATCGATGAGTTCATTAAAATTATGAGGCAACACTTTCGTCGACAAACCTACCGCAATTCCTTCGGCTCCTTGCGCCAACAACAGTGGAAATTTGACCGGAAGATTGTTTGGTTCTGCACGTCGTCCGTCATAGGAAACGCCCCAATCGGTAATTTTTGGAGAATACAAAACTTCTAAAGCAAACTTTGATAGTCGTGCTTCGATATACCGCGACGCTGCAGCACCATCGCCAGTTAGGATATTTCCCCAGTTTCCTTGGCAGTCAATCAGCAATTCTTTTTGACCGATTTGAACCATCGCATCTCCAATACTGGCATCTCCGTGCGGATGGTATTGCATCGTGTGCCCGACGACATTAGCGACTTTGTTATACCGACCATCATCAAGTTCTTTGAGCGAGTGCATAATCCGGCGTTGCACTGGTTTGAAACCATCCTCAATCGCAGGAACGGCGCGCTCTAAGATCACATACGACGCATAATCCAAGAACCAGTCTTTATACATTCCTGTAACCTTGGTTATTGTATCGTTGGCATCTTCTTCGTTTTCGTAGAAATGTGCTGCGGTGCCCGAAGCTTGGATGTCTTCGAAAGATTCGTTGTTCGACAAGTCGTTCGCTTCGTCTTCGTTTTCGGGAATGTTATTTTCTTCGTCTTCGTTCATTCTATTGCTATGTCCGAAAGTTTATACTTCTTCGGCTACGTCTAATTCTACTTTCAAATTGTTGATGATAAATTCCTGTCGATCCGGGGTGTTTTTGCCCATATAGAACGACAACAATTGCTCGATCGAGGTGTTTTTATCTAACATAATCGGGTCTAATCGAATATCTTCTCCAATAAAAAACTGAAACTCGTTGGGTGATATTTCTCCCAATCCTTTAAATCGTGTGATTTCCGGTTTAGGTTTTAATTTTTCGATGGCGGCTCTGCGCTCTTCCTCCGAATAGCAGTATATTGTTTCCTTTTTATTGCGGACACGGAACAGTGGCGTTTGCAAAATATACAAATGCCCTTCTTTGATTAATTCTGGAAAGAATTGCAAAAAGAAGGTAATCAATAACAACCGGATGTGCATGCCATCAACATCGGCATCAGTCGCGATGACAATGTTGTTATACCGCAGGTTTTCCATGTCGTCTTCGATGTCTAATGCGGCTTGCAACAAATTGAATTCTTCATTTTCGTAGACAATTTTCTTCGACATGCCGTACGAATTCAAAGGCTTTCCGCGCAAGCTGAATACTGCCTGTGTATTGACATCACGCGATTTTGTAATCGAACCCGAAGCGGAATCTCCCTCGGTAATAAAAAGTGTACTTTCTAAATATCTTGGATTTTTAATATCCGATAAATGCACGCGGCAATCTCGGAGTTTCTTATTGTGCAAACTCGATTTCTTAGCGCGGTCTTTGGCTAATTTTCGAATGCCTGACAATTCCTTCCGCTCGCGTTCAGCCTGTAAAATTTTACGCAACAGTAAGTCGGCGGTTTCCGGGTTTTTATGGAGGAAATTATCTAATTTATTTTTAACAAAATCATTGATAAACGTACGCACGGAGGGCATTCCAGGTTCTGAACCCATTTCGGTCGAACCTAATTTCGTTTTGGTTTGCGATTCGAAAATCGGCTCCATGACTTTCACACTGATCGCACTGACAATCGATTTGCGGATATCTGAAGGCTCGAAACCTTTGTTGTAAAATTCCCGAATGGTTTTTACGATGGCTTCCCGAAACGCGACTAAGTGCGTTCCGCCTTGAGTTGTATTTTGACCGTTGACAAACGAATGATATTCTTCGCTGTATTGCGACTTGCTGTGCGTAATGGCCACTTCTATGTCTTCGCCGAGCAAATGAATGATCGGATAGACCATATCTTCAACAGCAATATTTTCATCCAATAAATCTTTTAGACCATTATCGGAATAGTATTTTTCGCCGTTGTAGATGATCGTTAAACCGGTATTCAGGTAGCAATAATTCTTCAACATTTTGATTACATATTCATTTCTGAATTTGTAATTTTTGAAAATTGCTTCATCCGGGATAAACGTGACTTTGGTTCCTTTTCGTTTGGTGGTTTCCACGACGTCTTCTTCTAATGTCAGGTTTCCTCCGTTGAATTCGGCTGCTTTTTGTTTGTCATCTCGAACCGATTCGACGCGAAAATAATTCGATAATGCGTTGACGGCTTTGGTTCCGACGCCATTCAGTCCAACCGATTTTTTAAACGCGAGGGAATCGTATTTTCCTCCGGTATTCATTTTCGAAACCACATCGATGACTTTTCCGAGTGGAATGCCACGCCCGTAATCGCGCACCGAAACCGTCTTGTCTTTGATGGTCACTTCGATCGTTTTCCCAGCACCCATCACGAATTCATCGATACAGTTGTCGATGACTTCCTTGAGCAGGATATAAATACCATCGTCTGGAGAAGAACCGTCACCGAGTTTCCCGATATACATCCCGGGACGCATACGGATGTGTTCTTTCCAATCGAGCGAGCGAATGTTATCTTCGGTATATTGGTTTTGTTCTGACATGAAGGCGGTAGCGATTTTGCGCTAATATAGTGTATCTGTGCAGATTTTAAAAGCAGGAAACTGCAAAAGTTATCAAGATAATATTGACAAAAAATGAGGAATAAAATCAAATTTTTTAGAATAATTAATACCCAATTTTGTAGGCGGCAATTATTTTTCTATTTACAAAAAGGCTAAGGAATTCTCCATTTTTATTCGATATTGAAATCTCAAAATTTTTAGTATTATCCTCTTGTTCCAATTCACTAAAATGATTGTCGCTACTAAATGAATATTCAATATAATCGGAAGGCTCCAACCCTTGAATAGTAAACATAAATTTCGAATTATTATCATAGACTC
>JBBRXW010000160.1:0-5378 GCA_038238295.1 Flavobacteriales bacterium
AAATTTTTAGAAAAAATTGAATAAAGTGCTGTTCGAATCCGAACGAATGATAAAACTCCATAGCAATTGGAGGGTTTTTATTTTAAATTTTTAGAAAAAATTGAATAAAGTGTTGTTCGAATCCGAACGAATGATAAAACTCCACTGCAATTTGGAGATTTTTTTATTTTAAATTTTTAGAAAAAATTGAATAAAGTGCTGTTCGAATCCGAACGAATGATAAAACGCCATAGCAATTTGGAGATTTTTTTATTTTAAATTTTTAGAAAAAATTGAATAAAGCGCTGTTCGAATCCGAACGAATGATAAAACGCCATAGCAATTTGGAGGTTTTTTATTTTAAATTTTTAGAAAAAATTGATGTTTATATTCCGACGGAAACTGAAAAGCTTTCAAAGCGATTATTATAATTCTTTGGTTTTATCGGTCTTTTGAGTAAAATTATTTTTTCTTAAATTCATTCCATAAGTATAATTAGTGGAAAGTATTATATCGTTACAGTCGAAATGCTTAATGACGCCATTGCTCTGAAGTGCTACAACCCAACACGTATTCTGATGCATTCCATAATCGATTAAAAATATTGCTTGACCAGTTCCTAACGGAGTCTCGACCATGATAGAGGGTTTCAGCTGATGAATCATAACCTTTAAATTTAGTTTAAGTAAATTTAAAAGTTTCAATAGCGGGTTGCCTTATATAATTTTAGTAATGATTTATATTTAAAAAAAGTAAGTATACTAGGAACTACAACTTACTCTATCTTCTCTAAAGCTTTCTTTACCAATTTCTGATCGCTTGGAAACCATCCCTGGAACATCAGTGTTAACCCAAAAGCAATCAATAAGATGCTGATCGCTTTTTTGATTTTTAAGATATTTCCTGGTGTCATTTGGTTCCTTAATTGTTTGGCCAAAAGTATTTTGCCGATATCAACAATCAAATATGTTAGTAAAACTGTAGAGAAAAAGACAATCATTCTCGAGCTTTCAAGTTCTAGTTTTGGACCGATTGTAATGAGAATCATGAACCAAAATAGTAATACGCCCACGTTGATAAAATTCAGCAGAAATCCTTTAATGAAAAGTCCCAAATAGTTTTTTTTGATCAGTTCATCAAGTGGAACTTCATCAATATTCTTGCTAACCTTCTTTAATTTTGCAAATGAAATGATCCCGTAGGTCAGCATCAATATGCCTCCAAAAATAAAAATCGCCGGATCATTCTTAATGGTTTGAATCAATCGGTAACTACTGAAATACGCTACGGCAATAAATAAAATATCTGCTAAAACGACACCTAAATCAAAAACTAAAGCTGCACGGAATCCTTTTACAGCACTGGTTTCCAGCAATACAAAAAAAACAGGGCCTATCAAAAAGCTTAAGAAAATGCCTAAAGGAATTCCTGTGAGGATATCTTCGATCATCGAATGGTTTTTATGTAAAAATAACAATAATTCTTTTTATTCGTCTTTTTCATAAATTTTTCCTCCGGCTATCACTTTTCTGTTGATGTTTTTTGGTTTACCATAAATCGTGATTTTTCCACCAGCTCTCACTTTGGCATCAACATTATCGGACACGCGGATATAAGCCTCCGCTCCTGCATTTGCTGTAATGCTTGCCAAAGTAGTATTCAGTTGATCTGCTTTATAAATGCTGCCGGCATTAAGTAGAACGTCTTGGTGGTTGGCATTTCCTTTTAAGTTGACTTTGCCTCCATCATTGATTTTAATATGCAGTTCTTCTACCTCGATAGTCAAATCTACCACAGATCCTTCTTTAACGATGATATCAAAATCATGTGTTTTTATAGAAGATTCGCTCGCAATCCGGGAACCTTCATTGGCTTCCACGGCATCCAGATTGGTATAATAAACCGTCGCTGAAATCCCATCTCCTTTCATCATTTTATTCAAAGACATCCGTATCTTCAACTCACCATCTTTATTGATTAATTCGATTTCTTCAGCATTTTTTCCGGTAAGGATAACTTTATTTTCCTGTGATGGAATCAATAGCACATCGACTTGATCAAAAGCAGTTACTTTATTAAATTCCCCTACTTGTTTTTCTTGGGCGATCAGCACTTTTGCTGTCATTAGGAACACGATCAAAAATACTTTTTTCATAACTATTCGTTTTTTCTGATAAAATGAAAATCCAGTTGTTTTTTTACCAAATCAGCATTTTTAACCTTAACGACAACTTCATCACCTAATTGTAAAATGCTCTTCGAAATTTCACCAACCAAGGCATATTGCTTTTCATCGAAAGTGTAATAATCGTCTTTGATTTCACGGATACGGCACATGCCTTCACATTTGTTTTCAATAATTTCGACATAAATTCCCCATTCAGTCACACCGGAAATTACGCCCAAAAATTCTTGATCTTTATGATCCTGCATATATTTGACCTGCATATATTTGATGCTGTCGCGTTCCGCACTCGTTGCTAATCCTTCCATGCTAGAAGTATGTTCGCATTTTTCTTCATAGACATCAGCATCAACAGATTTTCCGCCATCCAAATAATACTGCAGCAGGCGATGCACCATGACATCTGGATAACGCCGAATCGGTGAAGTAAAATGGCTGTAGTAGTCAAAAGCCAACCCGTAATGACCAATATTTTCGGTCGAATATTTGGCCTTGCTCATAGTTCGAATTGTCAACGTATCGACCAAATTTTGTTCTTTTTTTCCGACAACTTCATTCAATAAATTGTTCAAAGACTTGGAAATATCTGCTTTCGATTTGAAATTGATGCTATACCCGAACTTCGAAATAATCGTTTGCAGGTTGATTAATTTATCTTCATTGGGTTCGTCGTGAATCCTGTATACAAAGGTTTTCTTTTGCTTTCCAATGAATTCCGCTACTTTTTTGTTTGCTAGTAACATGAATTCTTCGATCAAATGATTGGCATCTTTCGACACTTTGAAATAAACACCTTCTGGTTCTCCGGCTTCATTCAGATTGAATTTGACTTCGACTTTATCAAACGAAATCGCACCATTAGCCATTCGATTGCGGCGAAGGATTTTGGCAAGCTCATCTAGTTTTAAAGTAGCGTCAACGATGGCATCACTGACTATATAAGAACTTCCGGTAATCGAAGTTTCTGCCGGAATCGTATTGTCTTTTGTTTCGATGATATACTGCGCCTCTTCATATGCAAAACGTTGGTCAGAAAAAATAACCGTTCTTCCAAACCATTGGTCGATAACTTGTGCTTTTTCATTGATTTCAAAAATCGCAGAAAAAGTATATTTTTCTTCCTGTGGACGAAGGGAACAAGCAAAATTAGACAATACTTCCGGAAGCATTGGTACGACTCTATCAACTAAATAAACGGAAGTTGCCCGTTTGTAGGCTTCGTCATCGAGGATCGTTCCTTCTTTCAAATAATACGAAACATCGGCGATATGAATTCCTATTTCATAATTGCCATTCTCTAATTTTTTGAAGGAAAGTGCATCATCAAAATCTTTGGCATCTTTTGGGTCGATCGTAAAAGTCAACGTATCGCGCATATCGCGTCGTTTTTTGATTTCACTTTCCTGAATCGAAGTATCTATTTTCTGCGCGTACAATTCAACATCAATCGGAAAATCGTAAGGCAATCCGTATTCGGCAAGAATCGCGTGTATTTCAGTATCGTGTTCCCCTGGTTTTCCTAATACTTTGATTACAGAGCCAAATGGGCTATCGGCTTTTTTCGGCCAATCTTCAATTTTTACGATGACGACATCTCCTTGCTCAGCGTCGCCAATTTTATCTTTTGGTATAAAAATATCGGTATACATTTTCGCATTAGCAGTGGTGACAAAAGCAAAATTCTTCTGGATATCGATTACGCCAACGAATTCAGATTTGGCTCTTTCGAGCACTTCGATAACTTCACCTTCTGGTTTCTTTCCGCGGCGACGGTTATACACATAGACTTTAACTTTGTCTTTATCTAAAGCATGATTCAAATTATTGGTGGGAATAAAAACATCGTCTTCAAAATCTTCACAGATAAAATACGCGGTCTTTCGGGAAGTCATATCAATGGTGCCTTCGTAGTAATCGTGGCTAACGGCTTTCACTAAATAGCTTCCGGGTTCCGATTCTACAATAACTTTCTGGGCAGCAAGAATCTTTAAATCTTTGATAATTTCATTACGGCTTTTCGTGTCATCCAATTCTAAAATAGCCGCTATTTGTTTGTAGTTGAAAGGTTTATTCGCGTTTTTTGATAGTATTTTTAAAATTCTTTCGGAGAAGGTTTTCTCCTGTTTTCCAAACTTTTTTGGTTTCTTACTCATGTGTCATATTTCTTAAAGGTTGAAAATTACGAATAACATTTCAAATTTCGGATTTTAGGTTTCAGATTTATAGAAAATATAACTTCGTATCTTTATAAAAAAACTACAAATGGAAGAGTTTCAAACCATCGCCATTTTTAATTATCCACATGAAATCATTATCCTGAAACATTGTCTTGAACAGGAAGGAATTACTTATTTTTTTGAAAATGAAAACACGATTCAGATAGCACCATTCTACACTTCAGCTTTAGGCGGAATCCGTCTGAAAGTGCATCCCAACGATTTTGAAATCGTGCAAAGAATATTAGATCAATTAAGAGGATCAAATCTTAATATCGTCTGAAGTTGTCAACATCTATTAAAAACAACAAAAAGAAAAAGGAAATTTAAATTAATTTATGGTGGTTATTATAGCGTGTTAATAGCTACAACAACTTTCTTTTTTTAATGATGTTTTCCGAGTTATCTTTTTTTATAACGATTTGTTAACATGCTTTTCGGACGATAAATCGTTCATTTTGAAGTTAATTTTAAGAATAATTAACAGTTGTTCACAATCAAAAACAAGGTCATTTTGTAGATAAGTTGATTGTCGTTTTTTGTTAACAAAGATGTTTTTTCAGCGTATAACTATTCCAAAAAAAGACCAAACTAAATTAGTTTTTTCGATCTACGTTTTGGATTACATTTTTAATTCATACCAACAAGAAAAAGTTCTGATATTCTATATATAGTTATAAACATTTAATGTTAATTTAAAGTAAACTGACTATCAAGCATTTGAAAAAAACAATTAACATAACACTAATTTTACTTCTATATAACCTTAAATATACTGATATACAGTATTTTAATGTTTTTTGTAAGGTGCGCTCATCTTAAACAGATTCATTTAGAGTCCATTACAGATTCAAAACCCGAAAACAGAATTACTCCACAAGATTGATTAAATTTGTACCTCATTCAACACCACCAATATGAAAATAGCAATAGGCAACGATCACGCCGGTCCCGATTATAAAAAAGCCATCCTCGAAATGCTGAAATCCAAAGGGTAT